>NZ_JANSHU010000012.1:0-66698 GCF_047461755.1 Synechococcus sp. R65.1
CCGACACCCACTCCTGCTCCGGTGCCAACGCCTACTCGAACTCCGGCACCAACACCCCCTCCAACCCCAACACCCACTCCCACGCCAGTGCCAACACCAGCGCTTACCCCTATTCCTCGATTTACGCCGTTTGTCCCTCTTGCCCCTACCCCCAATCCAACTCCGGCCTCGACACCAACCCCGCCAACGCCAACGCCTGCACCAGAGCTTGCCTTGAGCGGCCAGTGGCTCTACGAGGGAGGATCCTTTATCTGGCAGGGATCGCTGTGTAAGATCAATGTTGCAACTGGCATCCAGGAAACCGTCTCCATTCAGCAAAACGGCGATCAGATTACCATTTCCTCACCCAGCTTTTCTGAGCGCAGTGGCCAGCTCATCGGCAACCAACTTTCTGTTAGCGGCAGGATAGGGGGTAGCGGTACTCCAACTGTCACGTGGAGCGGTACCGTCAGCTCTGACGGGCGTTTGATTCGCGGCACAGCCACCTGTGGCAGCGCAAGCTTTGCCATTAGGCTTACCCGCCAGAGCTAAATACCCACACCGCCTCGGTCACCGCCACCGCCGTTTTCCCTGTCGTCAGGCTTCTGCTGGATGGGAGGGGGAGGAGGAGGCGCGGCAGAGGTTTCCCTCACCACCTCGAGGGTATAGGGACCTCGGCCTGGGCTACCCGGAGCAACGCTGCGGGAATTCTGGGCCCAGTAGCTTTGCACTAGCACTAGGTAACAGCGGTCTTGCCGTACTGGGATCGTCAGCTCAGAGGTGGTGAAATCACCAGGCTTTGCGTCATCGTTGATGAAGAAGAATTCCGGATCAGTCTCCCTGTTGACATCAAGACCAGAGATGACCAGCAGAGGGTCGAAGACTGGACTGGTTAGGCGGATAGTAACTCCTGTAACATTGGCTGCAGAAGGAAAGTAAAGGAATCCATCGACATAAAAGGTAAACGTGCCAGGGGGAGGTGGAACTTCCCGGGCATCTATGACATTGTCCCTCTCATCGAAGTAGATCTCCAAGTCGCTATTTGGCCCCAAGGTTCCACTGCGCCTTGCTCCTGGGCGCAAGCTCTTGGCCTCGAAAATCGCTGGAAAGGCTTGCTCGCAAACGTTGACCGGAGGTGGCACCGTCCCTCCAGCTCCCCCACAGCCTGCCAGGAGGGCAGCCGAGGCTAGGAAGCCCCAAAAAAGCTTCAGAGGGGATCCCCAAACCTTTGATGTTGGCGCTGCCATAGATACCTCTTGCAGGATCATTAGCTTCTCCAGATTAGACTACAGCCATTTCGGCAAGCTGCAGCGAACGGATTTGGTAATCCAGCAATCCCTCCCCCTGATCCTTTGAGCATCGACATCCAGCAGGAGCGGCTCCGTTTTAGCCTAGTGCCTCCTAGGCCCATGTCGGGTAGAGTTGGCGGTAGCTATCGACGCCGTAGTGGTTAACCTATGAACAGCCCGCTGAGTAAGAATCGGGATCCCAATCTCCTGCTTTCACAACGCCCTGCGCGAGGCAGCCCAGGCTGGAGCCTTCCCCTTGGAGGTTGGGAACTCGCCTTGTTGTGCGGATCGCTGCTATTGGGAGCTTGGGGTGGCCACCTCTTGACTTGGGCCCAGGAAGCGGAACAGCAGCCAGAGCCAGAAGTCTCCCTGCCGGTGAGAGACATCGATCCGGCGGTGCAGATCCGAGTTCGGAACGAGCTGGTTAAGCTCTGCGGAGAGTATCGATGCGAAAGCTATCGCTTTCCAGTGCGGGTTTTGGTCAGGCCTGAAGACACTCTGGGAACTCTGCTGGAGCGGCTGGATGCGGAGATGCTGCGGGAGGTGGACCGGGTGTTTCAAACTCGGCCTGACTTGAACCGTGTCATTGTCGATGGCTACGTCTTTGTGGGCACTCCCTCTTTCGCCAGTCGGGAAGTGCTGCTGCAAACCCTGTTTGTGCCCCGTCACCGCTGGGCGGTGGGCCGCTTTGGGCCGGAGCAGGACGGAATCTTCTATGCCGAGCTGCTGGAACAGGTAACGCCCTTTTTAACTCAGCCGCCAACCCCGACCCCTCCGCCTGAGGCTGTGCTTGAAGAGCCTGTACCTCCTTTGCCTCCCACGCCAGCTCCTATAGAGACACCAACGCCTACACCTCAAGCAACGCCAGAAGCTCCACCGCCACCAGGGGGTGTAATCGAGCGGCAACCCATCCAGCCTTGACCTGCACCTCTGGGGTTGAGACCTAAGCAAGTGGTGATCTAGGCTTCAAAGTTAGGGGATCCCTTCCCTTAGGTTGCTTGACTGGTGTGCACAGCATGGCAGGACACAGCAAATGGGCCAATATTAAGCGGCAAAAAGCCCGTGTAGATGCCAAAAAGGGCAGCCTATTTACCAAACTTTCCCGGGCCATCATCGTGGCAGCGCGCAACGGCCTGCCCGATCCTGACGCCAACTTTCGGCTGCGCTCGGCCGTGGAGAAAGCCAAAGCGGCAGGCATGCCTGCTGAGACCATCGAGCGGGCCATCGCCAAGGGATCCGGCAACTGGACCGACGACAGCCCCCTGGAGGAAATTCGCTACGAAGGCTACGGCCCTGGGGGGGTAGCTGTCTTGATCGAGGCGATGACCGACAACCGCAACCGCACGGCTGCCGAGGTGCGGGAGGCCTTCAGCAAAGTCGGCGGCAGCCTGGGGGAAAGTGGCTGCGTGAGCTGGCTGTTCCGGCAAAAAGGGGTGATTAGCCTAGAGGGGGTGACAGATCCCGAAGCTCTGCTGCTAGCGGTAGCCGAAGCAGGCGGGGAGGATCTCAAGGTAGAGGGAACCGACGCAGAAGTCTACTGCGATTACACCCTGCTGGAGCAGGTGGCCACCTACCTCAAAAAAGAAGGCTACCAGGTGCAAGAGGCGGCCATCCGCTGGATCCCCTCTACGGAGGTGCATGTGGAGGACCCCGAGACAGCCAAGCTGGTACTGACCCTCATGGAGCGGCTGGACCACTTGGATGATGTGCAAAATGTCTACGCCAACTTTGAGATCGACGAGGCATTGATGGAGAGCCTGGCCTAAAGGTTCTAGCGCAGCTTGACGGCGGTGCCGGCGGCGGTAACGAGGATCATTGTCGCGCTCATGTTGGTATGAATGCTAACGCCTAGGATGCCATTTGCTCCCAAACGTTTGGCTCGCTGCTCCAACTCTTCCAAAACCTTTTTCTGGGCATTCTCGAGAACTTCTTCATAGGTTCTTGTGCGTCCCCCGATGATGTTGCGGAGGCTAGCAAGGAAGTCCCGTAGAACATTGGTGCCATAAACTACCTCGGCGGTAACAATGCCCAAGTAACGCTCAACCTCTCTACCTTGGAGCACGTCTGTAGTGGTCAGCAGCATGGCTTGTTTCCGCGTCACCCCCTCACAAGCTAGCCAATCCTCTCCAAGGTGGAAAGCTCTCCAACCCAGTGGTGGGAGCTAGAATGAGCTACCTCTAGGGCACCGTTTTTCAGCTAGCCAATGACAGCCCTAGTTCGCGTAGTGGGGAGCTTGAATCTGGACTTGGTGGTGCAGGTACCACGCCATCCTGGGCCTGGGGAAACGGTGCTGGGATCCGACTACGCCACCTACCCTGGCGGCAAGGGGGCCAACCAAGCGGTGGCAGCGGCACGGGCGGGAGCCCAGGTGGAGATGTGGGGGGCAGTGGGATCTGACAGCTTTGGCCGCCTGCTGAAAGAGAACCTAGAGCAGAACGGCGTCGATACCCACCACCTGCGGGAGCTGGAAGGGCCCAGCGGCATCGCTCTGATCACTGTGGATCCAGCAGGGCAAAACCGGATTGTGGTCAGCCCCGGCGCTAACGGTCGCTACACCCCCGCCCAGCTGCCTCCTTGGACGCCGGCAGCGATGGTTCTGCTGCAACTGGAAATCCCCCTGGCCACGGTGCAGGCGGTGGCAGAGCAAGCCTTTGCCCAAGGGATCCCCGTCCTGCTCAATCCAGCCCCTGTGGTGCCCCTGCCGGGATCCCTGCTGCGCCAGGTGCGCTACTTGGTGCTCAACGAAAGCGAAGCCGCTGCTCTTGCCCAGTTGCCGGTGGAGACACCCGCGCAAGCCGAAAAAGTGGCCCAAGCCTTGCAACGGCAGGGGATCCCGACAGTGATCGTCACGTTGGGGGGAGCAGGCTTGGTCTGGGCCGATGGCGGAGAAAGCGGCTACCTGCCGGCCCACCCTGTGGCGGTAGTGGATACCACCGCTGCCGGCGACAGCTTCTGCGGCGCTTTGGCCGCCTGCCTAGCTACTGGCAAACCCCTGAGGGAAGCTCTACGGTTTGCGAATGCCGCTGCGGCTTTGTGCGTAACCCGCCCTGGGGCTCAGCCTAGTTTGCCGCGCCGCGCTGAGATCGAGGCGTTTCTGGCCGCTACAGGCCCTCATCCTTAAGCACAGCTTCCTGCGCTACACGGAAAAGGCCTCTTGGCGGTGCTGCCGCAGCCGCTCCAGGCTAAGAGGGCCCTCAAGGTGTTGCCAGGGAAGGGGATCCGCCGGATCCCAGTTGCTGTGGACGTAGTAGTCCAAGGGCGGAAGCTTTCCTTTGAGCTCTTTGAAGGCGCGCCGGTAGCTGCCCAGGGAGTCGCCAAACTCCCGCGCCAACTGCAAAACCTGCGCTACTCGTCGATCCCCTCTGGAAATCAGAGCCTGAATGACCGACCAACTATAGCTTTCTGGGCGGAACTCAATCCCCAAGGGACGCAGGTGTTTTTGGTACCACTGCAGCTTTTTCTCCGCCTGGGGATCTACCCCCTGCCACTGAAAGGGAGTATGGGCTTTGGGCACAAAGGTGCTGCAGCCCAAGGCCAAGCGCAGGCGGGGAGCCACCTTCTTGAGCTCCTTGAAGAGGGCAACCGTGGCCTCGAGATCGGCCTGGGTCTCTGCCGGGATCCCCACCATGCCATAGAACTTGATCCCCCTCAGGCCGCCAGCCTGGGCGTGGGCTGCCGCCGCCAAGATCTCTTCGTTGGCCAGCTTTTTGTTAATGACCTGGCGCAGCCGCTCCGAGCCGCTCTCGATGGCCACGGTGATGGACTGGCTGCCGCGACGGGAGAGAACTTGCGCCAGGCGAGGCGTGACCGTGCCCGTGCGCACCGAAGCCAGGCTGAGGCGCACCCGCTCAAAGCGATCCTGGGCCAGGTACTCCAGCAGCTGCTCAAATTGGGGGTGCTGGGTTACCGAGGCCCCCAAAAGGCCAATCCGCTGGGTCACCTGCAGCCCCCGCTCCACTGCGGGGATCAGATGCCCCTCCACCTCAGCAGCGCGGAAGGGCAGGGTCAGGTAGCTGGCCAGGCAAAAGCGGCACATCTCCGGACAACTGCGCACCACCTCCACCATGTAGATGTTCTCCCAGGCTGCCTTGGGGGTAACCACGGTGGAAACCGAGAGGGTGTTGCCGCGGAAGGTATGCTTGCGGATGGAGCTGGGGATCCCGTCCAGCTTGGGGATGACTTTCTCCACCGGGCCCTCGGGCTCGCGGTAATGCACCTCGTAGAGGCTGGGCACGTAGATCCCCGGTACCTGGGCCAGCGCCTGCAGCTTTTCCGCTCGGGAGCCCTGCCGCACCTGGCGGTAGGTCTGGATCATCTGCTCCACTAGCCCCTCCCCGTCCCCCAGCAGGACGAAGTCGAAGAACGCAGCAAAGGGCTCAGGGTTGGCCGTCAACACCGGGCCACCGCCGAAAACCAAGGGATCCGCTTCCCCCCGCGCCTCGGCCTGGAGGGGGATCCCCTGTCGCTCCAGCAGATCCAGGATATGGACGTAGTCCAGCTCCCAAGACAGGGAAAAGCCCATCAGCTCTGGATCCCGCGGCAGAGGTTCGGCCAGATCTGTAAAGAGGCGGGAGACGACCACATCTTGACGGCTGGCCAGCAGGCTCCAGATGACCTGGTAGCCAAGGCTGGTGATTCCTACTGAGTAAGTGTTGGGAAAGGCGTAGATGACCCGCACGGCGTCCGGGTCGGGTGTGGCCGGGGTGAAAAGAAGCTGCTCGAGGGCAAACTCCGAAGGGGTCAAGGCAAGACGGCAAGGAGCTCCTTTCCCAGCTTAGTCGGGTTTTGCAGGATTCACCGCGCTGCGCCGGCAAGCTCCAGGTACTTTTGCTTTACCGCCTGAATATCTTGCCACATCAGCCACTTGGGACTGCCGGGGGTGCGGTCGGGGTTACGCAGCAGATAGGCTGGGTGAAAAATCGGCATGCACCAGCGCCCCTGCCACTGGATCCACTCGCCGCGAATCTTGGTAATGCCCCGCTTATCCCCCAGAAGGGAGCGCACCGAGGTGGCGCCGGTCAACAAAATGATCCAGGGATCCACCAGGCGGATCTGCTCCAACAAGTAGGGCCGGCAGGCGTCCATCTCCTCCTGGGTGGGCACGCGGTTGTTGGGGGGACGGCACTTGACGACATTGCAAATGTAGGTGTCCCGTTCGGAATCTAGCCCCACGGAGGCCAAGATCTTATCGAGCAACTGCCCCGACTTGCCCACGAAGGGCAGCCCTTGCAGATCTTCCTGTTCCCCCGGCCCCTCGCCGATGATGAGAATCCTTGCCTTGGGGTTGCCTCGGTGCACCACCACATGGGTACGGTTGGCCGCCAACTCGCAGCGCTGGCAGACTCGGCAGTGCTGCTCCAGTTGTTCCAGATCCCGATAGGTACCGGGGGGAATGGGCACCTGGGCCGAGAGCGGGATCTGATCCCATTGGGGAAGAGTCTCCGCAGTGGGGGCAGGCGGCTCTAGGGGATCGTCAAACAGGCTGGGCTGAAGCTCCGAGCCTCTTTTCTTGGCAGCCATTGCAAGCTGGGGGGTTCCTTGTGCAGCGATCTTCGGCTGCTCCTTTGCCCTTGTCAAGCTGGGAGGCTCTTTCCCCCAAAAGGCAGCCTTTACGTCTTGTTAAACTGAGGAAACAAAAACCGGCCCCAGCCCCATAGGCCTGTATGCTGCTTCTATCCAAAGACCTGCCCAACCTCGACTATCGCCCCACCCTGCAGCGCTTCGGCGAGGACTGGCGGGATCCCCTTTCAACTCTCTTGGGCTGGGGACGGGCTGCCGGCGCCGATTTGGTGGAGATCTTCCTGGAGCGGGTCAACTCCATCAGCTGCCTGGCGGAAGACGACGCCATCACCAGCATCACCCCTCGGCTTTCCACCGGCGCGGGGGTGCGGGTGTTTCGCGGCCTGGCTGACTGCTACGTCAGCACCAACGATCTCTCCTTTGCCGGCCTCAAAGCTGCTCTGGAAAAAGGCCTGCTGCTCATGGGCCTCACCCCCCCTGGCCCTGCCGCTTTGGTCTCCCCTGCCAACCTAGGGCTGCTCCAAGACTACGCCGAGCGCCGCAGCAAAGACGGCTGGCTCAAGGAATGCAGCCCTATCGGCGAAATGGGGGAGATCCTGCTGCGGGCCAACGCAGAGCTGAAGCGGCAAGCTCGCCACGTCCAGTCCCGCCGCACCAACTACTTCCGCGACTGGCAGGAGATCCTGGTGGCCTGCAGCGATGGCACCTTTGTGCGTGACATTCGCCTCACCCAGTCGGTCAGTTCTACCCTGCTCTGCGCCGACGGCGACCACCGGGCTTCGGTTAGTCAACGGGCGGGGGGCACCGGGGATCCCGACTTTTTGCGCCGCTGGGATCTTGTAGCCCACAGCCAGGAGCTGGCAGAGGCTGCCGGCCAGATGCTCTACGCCGACTACGTGGAGTCGGGCACCTACCCCATCGTCATGTCCAACGCCTTTGGCGGCGTGATCTTCCACGAAGCCTGTGGGCACCTCTTGGAAACCACTCAGATCGAGCGCAAAACCACCCCCTTTGCCGACAAAAAAGGCCAGAAAATTGCCCACAAAAACCTCACCGCCTGGGATGAGGGGCTCTCCGAGGGGGCCTTTGGCAGCCTAGATGTGGACGACGAGGGCATGCCGGTTCAGCGCACCCTGCTCATTGAAAAGGGCATTCTGAAGAACTTCCTGGCTGACCGCGCTGGCTCCATGCGCACTGGCCACCCTCGCACCGGCAGCGGTCGCCGCCAGAACTACACCTTTGCCCCCGCCAGCCGCATGCGCAACACCTACATCGCTCCCGGCGATGCCGAACTGGACGATCTTTTTGCTTCTATTGACAAGGGCATCTACTGCAAGCGCATGGGGGGAGGCAGCGTCGGCCCCACGGGACAATTCAACTTTGCCGTTGAAGAAGCCTACCTCATCGAAAACGGCAAAATTACCAAGCCGCTCAAGGGGGCTACCCTAATCGGGGAAGCTAAGGACATCCTGACCAAGATCTCCATGTGCTCCAAGGATCTTCGCCTAGCCCCTGGCTTCTGTGGTTCTGTCAGCGGCAACATCTACGTCACCGTGGGTCAGCCCCACATCAAGGTGGACGCCATCACCGTGGGCGGGCGCTAGATCCAGGGATCCCCCATGGCCTACGACAACGTTTGCAAATACCTGGCAGAGCGCTTCCCGGAGCAGTTTGCCGCCTGGCTGGTAAGAGAAGTGGCTGCACCGGTACAGATGCTGCCTACGGAATTGTCAGAGGAGCCCATCCGGGCAGACTCCGTGATTTTGTTGGGGCTTCAGCAGAGCATTTTGCATCTGGAATTTCAAACAGATCCAGATCCTGAAATCCCCTTTCGCATGGCTGACTACCGGCTTCGCCTCTATCGGAAATATCCCCAGCTACCGGTGCGGCAGGTGGTCATTTATCTTCGCAAAACGCGCTCGGAGAGAGTTTTCCAAACCTTTTTCCGCCTAGAAAGGCTCAGCCATGAGTTCGAGGTCATTCGCTTGTGGGAATGCAACTTGCCAGCCGGAACCGTTCGCGTGAGCGGTGCGGAGCACATTCGCGTGAGCGGTGCGGAGCACGTTTGGCAAGCCCTGCTCCCTTTTCGCGTCCTGAGTCCGGTGGAGGATCCGGCAGAAACCTTGCGGGGAGTGGTCAGTGAGCTAGAGCGCTTGCCAGACCTCAACGAGCGACGGGAACTGGCAGCGGCAACAGCCGTTTTGGCAGGACTAGCATTGGATCGGTGCTTAATTCGACAAACCATGAGGTCTTTGGATATGAGGGAGTCGGTGATCTACCAAGAGTGGCGGGCAGAAGCTCTGCGCGAGGGCCTGGAAGCAGGGCGCAAAGAAGGTCTGCAACTGGGCCTGCAACAAGGACTGCAACAAGGACTGCAACAGGGATTGCAGCATGGAGAAGCAACGCTGGTTTTGCGGCTTTTGCGGCGGAAGCTGGGATCCCTTGACCCGGCTCTGGAAAACAGGATTTGGACTTTGCCAACGTCGCAACTGGAGGCGCTGGGGGAAGCGCTGCTGGATTTCAACAGCGTGGAGGACTTGACCGCCTGGCTGGCCTGTCGGTAGGGGAGAGAAGGAGTGGCGATACTGCAAGTTGAGGCCTTGGCCGAACGGGTGCAAAGCTGTGCCAAACGTTTGGGGATCCCCCAGTTTGATCTCTACGGGGCTCAAGTGGACGAAACCAGCGTGCAGGTAGATCACGGGGAACCTCGCCAGGTCAAGGCTTCCCACCGCTGCAGCGTAACGGTGCGGGCCTGGAACGACCAAGGGCAGGTGGGAGTGACCTCCACCACCGATGTCGATGAGGCGGGGTTGGAACTGGCCCTGCAGACGGCCTTTGAGGCCAGCCACTTCGGTGTGCGGGAACACGCGCCCCAATTTAGCCCAGAGGCCAAGCTGCCCATTCTCCAGCCCTGCAACGACAAAAGGCCCCTGGCGCTGGCTAGCGAGCTCCTAGAGCAACTGGTGGCTGCTGAGAAGGCTTTGCTGGGATCCCATCCCGCCATCCAAGGGGTACCCTACAACGGCTTGGCCCAGCGGCAGATTGACCGCTTTTACCTCAACAGCGACCAAGCCCTGCGCCAAGAGGGCCACACCCTGGCCTCAATTTTTCTCTACGGCAAAGCAGAACAAGAGGGCCGCAAACCCCGCAGCGCCGGCGCCATGCGGGTGGCTCGCAGCCTGGAGGAGCTGGATATTCAAGGTTGCACCAAAGAAGCTGCCGAGAAACTCATCAGCCACCTGGAGTACGAGCGGATCCCTTCGGGGAAATACACGGTGGTTTTTTCTGGGGAAGCTTTTCTAAGCCTCTTGGGAGCTTTCTCCAATCTCTTCAACGCCCAGAACATCCTCGACAACCAAAGCCTTTCCACCCCCGACTCGCTGGGCAAGCAGATTGCCTCGCCGCTGCTCTCCGTGTGTGATGACGCGCTACACCCCACCAACGTAGGCGCAATTAGCTTTGACGGCGAAGGCACCCCCACCCGCCGCGTTCCCCTCATCACCAACGGTGTCCTAACCCACTTCTTGCACAGCGCCGGCACTGCCAAACGTCTGGGGGCCCAGCCCACCGGCCATGCCAACATCGGCGCCAAAGTGACGGTTGCCGCCCACTACTATCACGTGTTTGCTGGCGCACCGCCGGAGAGCACCTATGACTTGGCCACGGCTGAGAACGTGGTCTGGATTGACGAGTTGCAGGCCCTCCATGCTGGAGTTAAGCCTCTACAGGGATCCTTCTCCCTGCCCTTTCAGGGCTGGTGGGTGCGCCAGGGAGAGCGCATCAGCATCGAGGCGGCCACAGTAGCCGGGGACTTTCTGGAGCTGTTGAAGTCGATTTTCTACGTCGAGCCGGAGCCACAGGTCACTCCTGCTGGCCTGTGTCCCCGCATTTGGGTAGCTGACCTCTCCATCACCGGCCAATAGCTCCATGAAACTCACCCGCCTCGACCTTAACAGTTGGCTCGTCCAGACCCAGAGGCAGACCTTCCTCCTGGATCCGTGGCTGGTGGATCCTTTGGTCTTCTTTGGCCTGCCCTGGTTCCTCCGCCTGGAGCACCGCCAGCCGCCCCCCTTTACCCCGGAGACTCTGCCCAAAATTGACGGGATCCTCCTCAGCCAGGGCCAGCCGGATCACTGCCACCCGCCTACCCTGCAAAGGTTGGACAAGCAGATCCCGGTTTTGGCTTCACCGGCTGCAGCTAGGGTAGTGAAGCGTCTGGGATTTGCAGCGGTTCAAGCTCTGGATCCCTGGCAGGGGGTGCAGTGGGGGGATCTGCGCATCACAGCAGTTCCCGGCGCGCCTTTGGGGCCGGTGCGGGAGCTGGGCTTTTTGCTGGAAGAGCTATCCACCCAGACGCGGCTTTACTATGAGCCTCATCTTTCCCAACCCGATGTCCGCCCGCGGCTGCAGCAGGAGTTTTCTCCCATCCACACTCTGTTGATTCCGGTGGTGGGGCAAATCTTTCCCCTCTTGGGCGAGGTCATCATGGGGCCGGAGCGAGCCCTGCAGGTGGTGGCAGCCCTGCGCCCGCAGCAGGTGATCCCGACGGCGATGGGAGAGGTGAACTACCAGGGCTGGTTTGCCGCCCAGATCCGCCCTCTGGGGAGCCTAGAGGAGTTTCGGGAAAAGCTGGGATCCCTGAACGCTGCCACCGGCCGATCAATCCGACTATGCTGCCCTGCTCCTGGGGAAACGGTGTCTCTTTCTGTTGCAGCCAAGGCATGAGCATTCCTTCCCAAGCCCCGCCTGGCCCTGATCTGGTGGCTATTTTGCGGGCAGATTACGCTCGCTTCCCCAAAAATCGAACTTACTCAATTTACGATCCCCAAGTTTACTTCCGGGATCCCCTCAACGAGTTTTGCGGCCTGGATCGCTATCGAGCCATGATCGACAGCCTGGGGCGGTGGCTGCAAGATATCCATCTCGAGCTGCACGACATCCAACCGGTCGGCGCTATATCAGCACCGAGTGGACGCTAAGGGGATCCCTGTCTTTTTTGCCCTGGCGTCCCCGCCTGTGCATCCCTGACTAGACAGCAATGCAACTCAACGCCACCCTCAATCCCTAGCGCTGCTCTCGCTGGCAGGTACTGCTGCAAGCTTTAGAGGGCGGGGAGTTTCTTTGCTAGAATTAGAAAGCTCACTTTTCGGCGCTGCTGAAAAGTAGTTGCATAGGTGCACTGGAGAGATGGCCGAGTGGTCGAAGGCGCAGCACTGGAAATGCTGTGTGGGGCAACTCACCGTGGGTTCGAATCCCACTCTCTCCGTCACAGAATCGTTTCCCTAGCTGCTGAGGTTTCCTGAGCTCCGGTCGTATGACTTTGCAGCTTGTTAGCTCCGCTTTTGCCCCCTCAGAACCCATCCCCTCCCGCTACACCTGTGAAGGAGACGACCTTTCTCCCCCCTTGAGTTGGTCGGGGGCACCTGCAGGAACCCAAAGCTTTGCCCTGATCATGGATGACCCAGACGCCCCCAGAGGCACCTTTGTCCATTGGGTAGTCTACAACTTGCCTGCCAGGGTCACGAGTCTGCCAGAAGGGATCCGCTCCGACAGCGATCTCCCCCAAGGGGCCGTCCACGGGCAAAACAGTTGGGGTCGGAACACTTATGGTGGCCCTTGCCCTCCCAGCAGCACCCACCGCTACTTCTTCACCCTCTACGCCCTGGACAGGCAGCTAGCCTTAGCTCCAGGAGCCACCAAAGAGGCCTTGCTACGGGCCATGGAAGGCCACATCCTCGCCCAGGCGCAGCTGATGGGCACCTATCAAAGGAGGGGAAGCTCGGGGTAGGCCCCCCATCCCTGCGTAGATCTTAGACTGAGGAGATCCCACAGCTCTTCTCTCCACACCACCGAGCCAGCCACTGCTTTTCTACCCAAAACGGGGATCCCTACCTGGGCCGGCAACTGCCAGACCAAGGCAGGCTCTAGTCGGGAGGAGAGGGCTGGTGCCGCTTCCAGGAGCACCCACCCTAGGCAGTCGGCCTTGGTTTGCCGCAGCAAAGCTGCAAAGGCGGCTGCTTGGCTAAGGGCAGCTTCTTCAGGCAGCGTCAGAAGTACCTTGAACCCCCACGCAGCAGCTAGGTCAGCCCAGGTTTGGCCAGGCCCCAGAGGGTCGGCAAGGCTTCCGGGCACCACCAGCAGCGGGGCCTTCTCTCCCTCCCAAGCAACCATCTGCCGCCAGAGGGTTCTAAGCTGGGCTTCAGAAGGGCTGGGATCCACCTCGAGCAGGCCCCAAGGGGCTTGCACCGCCTGCTGCCAGGCCTCTGCCACTCCTAGTGCTGCCCGACTTCCAGGCCAGGTGTCTGCCACCATCACTCTCATGGCTCCCCTGTCTCAGCTTCCCAGAGGCTGAGAAACTCGGGTTGCACCTCAAAGCCAAACACCAAGGCCATGTCGCGCAGCATCGAGACCGATCCCAGTTTCTGCTGCTTAAACCAGCGCATCAGCACAAAAATCTTCTGGTAGACGAAGATCTCCAATGCCTCCGGGTTGTAGACGATCCCTTCGCGGGGGTTGAATTGGTGAGGCACCAGCATGGCGGCGTAACGGGCCAGCTCACCACTGCGCCAGTCGAGAAAGTAGGGCATCCAGGGGTAAACCGTGTCCCAGCGGATGAACCACAGGCGCACTTCTGGGATCTCCGAGAGCTCGCGCGGATCGTCGGGGCTGCGCGGCCAATCGATGGCGCACTGAACCTGCTGAGCGGCGCCAACGGGATCCGCCATCAAGGTTTTCACCAACTCATGGCCCGGCGTTAAATCCAGGGTTTGAATGGCTTTGGCCGGCAAGTAGAAGGTAATCGGCACGACGACAAGCAGTTACCTTAACGTCTTAAGTCCTGGCCAGGGCTGTGGATAGCATCAACCCCTTGCAGCTTATCTCAGCTCTGGGCTATTCACCCCTGCCAGCGGGATCCCCAGCCGAGTTAGGTCGAGGACAAAGCCTGCCGCCACCAGGAACACCTGGTCTGCCAGCGGGGCCAGCTTCTGGGTGAGCTCCCCCATCCGATCGCGAAACTGACGCCCCAGCGGATAGGCAGGCACCACCCCCCAGCCTACTTCTTCGGAAACCAGGATCACTTTTCCTCGGCAGCCTTGCAACGCTCTCAAGAAAGATTGTGCCAAGGGATCCCATTCCCCAGGCGAGCAGTCCAAGCTCTGGGCCACCCAGCCCCCCAGCGAATCCACTAGGGCACAGCAGGGCTGAGGTAGCTGCTGCAGTTCGGCGCCCAGGTCAGGCCCCGTTTCCCAGGTTTGCCAGGTGGGAGGACGCCGCTGCCGATGCCGTCGAACCCGCTCCGCCCACTCTGGGTCAGCCTCAGGATCCGGCTTGGGCCCCGTGGCCAGGTAGAAGACCGGCAGGCCGGAAGCGGCAGCTAGGCTCTCCGCCAGCCGACTTTTACCGCAGCGGGCAGGGCCGCAGATAAGTACAATCGCCATCAGGCAGGAGGAGGGAAGTCCATTGCCTTAGCTTAGCGGTTGAAAACCCCTGCGCGGAGCTCGGGCACATTCTCTGGATCTGTGAGTTTGGAGCTAGGATAAAGCTCAATTAGGAGCAGTTTTACAAGAGGCATGGCGGATCCCAAGCCAGCATCTTCCTCTGGCCAAAATGCTGCTTCAGCTGCCTCGCCAACCTTTCCTCCCCTTTGGCTGAGCCTGGCGTTGGGGATCACCACCGCGCCGGTTTTGTTGGGCTTGGTCTTGGCGGATCGGGCGGGGAAGTGGCTGGGATCTCTGAACTGGGAGGATCCGGGCTGGTGGTTGGGGGAACGGCTGCCCAACCTCGACAGCGCCTCTCTCGGCTGCCAGGCGCAAGAGCACTATGATTCTGAGCCGGTGAAGTAGCTGGCCTGCTGCCTGCATATCATCATAGGTAGAACAGGTTCCTAGCAGGAGTGAGCAGTCTTTGCGGAGATCGCTTAGGCCAGCCCGAGATTTCACCTCCAGCTTCTTGGGAGAGGTGGGTTGGCTAGTGGCTTTTTTCTTTACGGCAGTGGTGAGCGGCTGCGTGGGTTACCTCTTCGGCCAACGTGCTCTCTCGGGGGTCTCCTCCCCAGTTACCGAAACCAGCACTTCTTCTGCCTCGCGGGTCATTCGCGATCCCCGCACTGTGCCCCTCCTCAACGAGGCAGAGGTGATCGCAGCAGCGGAAGCCCTTCTTCGCCCGCCTCCCCCTCCTACTCCGCTTTTCACACCCCCACCCGTAGCCATTGCCCCTCCTACCCCCACTCCTCCACGCCGCTTGTCTCCCGAGTTGGCCTCGGCTCCCTCTCCCTTGTCTACCCCGCAGCCTGCCTCCCCCTCTCCGCCCACGCCCTCTCCTCCGCCTCTCCAAGTGGCTGCCAGCGGGCAGGTGGCCATGCAGGTGCTCTCCGTGCGTCGCGAGGGAGGGCAGGTGGTTTTAAACGTTGCCCTACAAAACAATTCGCCGGAAACGGTGCGCTTTCTCTACAGCTTCCTCAACGTTACCGACGACAACGGCCGGCCAATCGACGCTCTCATCCAGGGCTTGCCTGGAGAGCTGCCTCCCAACAGCCAAGTTTTCCAGGGAACGATCCGCATCCCTGCTTCCACCTTGGCTGGCTCCCGCTCATTGTCTTTGAGCCTAGCGGATTATCCCAGCCGCCGCCACCAAGTTGGGGTCAGCGGGATCCCTGTGCCACCCTAGCCTCTTCTTCTGCCCGTGGAGTTGAGAACCGGTGCCCAGCCCAGCCTTTGAGCGCCCTGAGCAAATCCGGGAGCTCTTTGACCGCATTGCTCCTCACTACGACGCCCTTAACCAAACTCTAAGCCTGGGGCTGCATCAGGTTTGGAAGCGCATGGCCGTACGCTGGTCGGGTGCGGCTGCGGGGGAGCGGGTGTTGGATCTCTGCTGTGGCACTGGCGACCTGGCCCTGCAACTGGCCCGGAGAGTGGGACGAGGCGGACAGGTGGTGGGACTGGATTTCTCCCCAGCCATGCTGGCCATTGCCCAGCGCCGGGCCCGGCAATTGTTCCCCGACTACTCCCTGGAGTGGGTCTTGGGCGATGCTCTGGCCTTGCCTTTTCCGGATGGCAGCTTTGACGCCATTACGATGGGCTACGGCCTGCGCAACGTAACCGACATTCCTCAGGCCCTGCGGGAGATTTGCCGGGTGCTCAAACCTGGCCGCCGCGCTGCCATTTTGGATTTCCATCGCCCCAGGGGGATCCCTTTCCTGGAGAGCTTTCAGCGCTGGTACCTCAACAGCTGGGTTGTGGCTCAGGCCAAAGCCCTGGGATTGGCAGCCGAATATGCCTACATTGACCCCAGCTTGGATCGCTTTCCCTCCGGAGAACAACAGCGGCAAATGGCCTTGCAGGTGGGATTTTCTGCTGCCAAGTTCTATCCTCTCGCCGGCGGCATGATGGGGGTGCTGCTGGTGGCCCGCTAGTCTTCCACCACCCTAGCGCTGAGGAGAACCCTGCTGCCAAGTTCTGGCAGGGCAGGGGCGGCCGTAACCAGCACTTCTTGGACGCGCGCCTCCTCGGAGGGGGGTTGCGGCAGGCGCAAGGCAACAATGGCACTGCCCTGGGCATCTACTTGAAAGCTGCCGCCATAGAGCATCTCCTCAGTGTCCAGCTTGAGCCAAAGGTGGTAGCGCTCCCCTTCAGGCAAAGGGGGCAGATCCCTTGCTGCCAAAACCACCGCCTGCCACTCCCCCGGGCGAAACAGCAAGTTAGCTGACCCTGCCTCCCCTTGCAAGGTAACTAGGCGAGATCCCGGCTGTTGGAGCAACTGGGCCAGCGCCTGCCCCGCTTCTAGGGGAGCTGGCTGCGGGGTCTGCCGTAGCCGCCAGTTATCGAAAGCCAGCAACAGCAGGGCCACTGCCCCTAGGCCCTTCAACCAGCGCCTCTCAACCTTGAGGCGAGCCAGCCCTAGAGAGGGCAAGGCTGGCTGGGGGGGGATGGGCGGGGCGCCCGCTTCTGCCATCACCTGGCTTCGCACGCTGGCCGACGGGATCATCCCCGGCAGCCCATAGGGCAACAAATGCAGAGCTTCCTGGAGGGCTTGCAATTCTGCCGCTAGCTGGGGCTCTTGGGCCAAGCGCGCCTCTAGGGCCCTTGCCTGCTCGGGTGGCAAGATCCCCAGCAGATAGTCAGCTAGAATTTCCTCTCCCAGCTCAGAGGGCTCTCCTCTAGTCCTTGATTCACTGGACAATCCGCCACCTTGTGGCATAACAAACCTTCTGCCTTGACGTGGATTAGCTGAGCTAGTGGACTTGCAAGCGCATCTTTATCTGGTAGGCACTTTATCTACCTGGTAGGCACCTTGCCTAGGCTAAAGCTGGCTCCGTCTTTAGCCTGTGTGCTCGATCAAGAGCAAGGAGCAACTACCTGCAGCTCGCGGGGAAGTTATGCCTGTGGAGATCCCTCTGGCAGGGTAGGAGGTGTTGAGCCTACTACTAGCTACGGGTTGTGGAAGCAGGAAGAAAGCCTCAGCCTGGATCAGAGGTTCACCTTTGTCCGGGGTTGTATAAGTCTTTCAGAGCGGACATGTAGACATGGCCATCCCAAAGCCCCGCCGCCTTACTGGTCAAGCAGAGGCCGCAGGGATCTCCGCAACTTGCAGAGGGCTTGGCGAGAGCGGGCTTGGACGGTTGCCAGGGGCATCCCCAGCTCCTGGGCAATGTCTGCCGCGCTTAGGCCTCGGTAGTAGAGTAACTCCAGCAGCTGGCGCTGGCTTTCCGAGAGTTGACTGAGAGCCTCCTGAACGGGCTGCCGCCGCTCTTCGACGGAGAGCTGCTCAAAGGGGGCTGGGGATCTATGGCTGGCAATCAGCAGAGGCTGCCAGGGTTTCCCGAGGCGGCGCTGGCTGCCTCGAGAGCGCAGACGCTCAAGGGCCTGCGCCCGGGTCAACCTACACAGAAGACTGTTGATGGATCCCTGCCTTGGATCGTGGCTGGGCTTCCGCCAGAGAAGGGCAAACACCTCCTGAGTTAGATCCTCCGCCTCAGTCATACAGCCCAGGATCTGGAGGGCCAGGCCATAGACCAAGCTGGCGTAGCGATCATAAAGGGCCGCTAGAGCAGCAGGCTGCCCCGCTTTGAGGCCTTCCATTAGCTCCAAATCGGTGCAGGCTGGCCAATTCCTCACCCGCTTGCGCCAGAGGAAACCGACCTGCTTGTCCATCATTTGCCCCCCTGCCGCCGAAGTTGACAAGCAGTACGCCTAGGCCTCCGCCTAGCTGCGCTTCGGGGTTGGGAAAGATCCGGTGACCGCCTGAATCTTCTGCCGCCGCCCACCGCGCTCAATCTCCAGCTCCAGCTTGCTGCCTACCTCCATGCGCTCCACCTCTTGCTGCACCTGGTCGGCAGTGGTTACGGGGCGGCCATTGATGGAGAGAATGATGTCGCCAGCGCGCAGGCCGGCCCGCTCGGCTGGGGATCCCTGAACAACCTCGCCGATGAGCACCCCCCGATCCACCGTTACGAAAATGCGGCTGTTGGGATCCTGGTTGAGGCGTTCCTTCAGCTCAGGAGTGAGGGTAAGCATGCGGATGCCCAAGTAGGGGTGATCCACCCTGCCCCGGGCAATCAACTGCTTGGCCACCCGCTGGGCTGTCTCAATAGGGATGGCAAAGCCCAGCCCCTGCGCTCCCTGGATGATAGCGGTATTGACCCCAATCACTTCCCCTTGGGCGTTGAGCAGCGGACCGCCAGAGTTGCCGGGGTTAATGGCTGCATCGGTCTGGATGAAAGACACCCGCTTGTCGGGCACGCGGATCTCGCTGCTGGAACGGCCCAAGGCACTGATGATCCCAGCGGTTACCGTGTTGTCTAGCCCTAGCGGGTTGCCAATGGCAATGGCCCACTGGCCCGGCTCGAGAAGCTCGGAGCGGCCCAGCTTCACCGTTGGCAAGTTTTGGGCGTCAATCTTCACCACAGCAATGTCCGTAACTGGATCCGTGCCAATGACCTTGCCCTCAAAGCTCCGGCTATCTTTCAGCGTCACCGTTACTTTGTCAGATCCCTCTACCACGTGGGCATTGGTGATGATCTGGCCGTCCGGGCTAATGATAAAGCCGGAGCCGGTGCCTTGCTGTCGCCGCTGTCGCGGCAGGGGAGGGATCACCTGGCCAAAGAACTCGCGGAAAAACGGGTCGCTAAAGAACTCCTCTGGGAAAGCCCCAGGAACGTTCACTGTCCGCTCCGCGTCGATGCGCACTACTGCCGGCCCCACCTTCTGGGCCACCTCGGCAATAAAGTTTAGGTTCAGCTGGGGCGGAGTTGCCGTCGTCTGAGCCAATACCCCCTTGCCTCCCACCAGAGCTGCCCCCAGACCCATGCCCAAGAGCACCAGCAGCACTGACGAGAGAAGAGACCTTAGCCCCGAGACAGCCCAAGGCCGCAAAAAGGGAAAGCCTCTTTCCCCCTGCGACAAACAGTGCGGTTGGGCAGAAGCGCCTGAACTGGGGGAGGGTTGCTCTGGCGTGGAGGGGATGCGCTTCATGGCCACAGGAAAAGGGTGTAAGCCCTACCTGAAGGGAGAAACCTAGGGCTAATCTAGCACGGACAGCAGAGTTCCCAAAGCGGCGACGGCAGCGCTTTTCCGCACTTCTATTAAGGCCAAAGAGCAGCAGCATCTACTGGTTTGGGGTAGTCCACCCCACTTTTGGACGGGGTTTGATGGAGGGGGAATGCCAAAGTAGCTCTTGCCCTTGGCTTTGGCCAGCTTGCTGCTAACGTAGAAGTGGAGCTCAGGGATTGAGACCATGACCAACCTAGCCCGTCGCCTGTTGGTCCCTCTAGTGGGGGGGATGCTCTGGCTACCGGTGGCTACGCCGGTTCTGGCGCAGAGGGATCCCTTGCCACCTCCGCCCCGTGGCGAGGGATGGCGGCCTGTAAATCCAGGGACAGGCAGAAACGGCTTTGGCCAGCCCTTTCAACTGCGAGCCACGCTGCTGTTGCGCTCCGGAGACTTGATCCAAGCAGTGCACCGCTCTGCTGAGCCTCTTTTCTTGGCCCCTGGCGAAACTCGCACCGTCAGGCTCACTCTGGAAACCCCCCTGCGGGATATCTACGGCAACACGGTTGTTCCGGCAGGAGCCCTCCTAGAAGGCCAATTCCAGCCAGTCAGCGGCGGCGCCCAGTTTGTCTCGCGAGCTTTGATTTTCAATGGCCGATCCTACCCCCTCTATGCGCAAAGCCAGGTGATCCCGCTGCGCAAGGATCCCCGTCACACCTCCGCGGAAGCAATTGTCCAAGATGCCCTGATTGGGGCAGCCGCAGGGGCTCTCTTGGGGGGCCTTTTGGGCGACCGGGTGATCTCAACCGAGAAAGTGCTGGGCGGAGCAGCCGCAGGGGCGGTGATTGGCAATGTAACAGCGCCAGAAGTGGCGGTGATTGAGGCCAACGCCAGCCTGACCTTGAGGGTTACGCAAGACTTTCAACCCTATCTGCCCTAGCGGCGAAGGGAGAGCTCCTTTCCTGGGAAAGATTTTAAGAAGTGTGAAGATCTAAGATGGCAGACGGCAGGCATATCGGAAAATAGCATGCGGGTATGCCTGCCATACTCCTTTTTTAAAAAAGCGACTTGAGGATGGATATCCATGAGCGTTATCACGAAGTCGATTGTGAATGCGGATGCGGAGGCCCGCTACCTCAGCCCGGGAGAACTGGATCGGATTAAGTCCTTTGTTACCTCGGGGGAGAAGCGGCTGCGCATCGCTCAAGTCTTGACGGAGTCGCGCGAGCGCATCGTTAAGCAAGCAGCTGATCAGCTCTTCCAGAAGCGTCCCGACATTGTCTCTCCAGGGGGCAACGCCTATGGGGAGGAAATGACGGCAACTTGCCTGCGGGACATGGACTACTACCTGCGCCTGATTACCTACGGGATCGTTGCCGGCGACGTTACCCCGATTGAAGAGATCGGCTTGGTGGGTGTGCGGGAGATGTACAACTCTCTGGGCACGCCCCTCCCGGCAGTGGCGGAGAGCATCCGCCTCATGAAGCAGGTAGCCATGGGTCTTTTGTCTCCCGAGGACGCGGCTGAAGCGGCCTACTACTTCGACTTTGTCGCGGGAGCCATGAGCTAGGCTCTTTTTCGACTGCCCTCTGTTTAAGGTTGTTTGATTTAGGAAGCTCATCATGCAAGACGCCATTACTGCTGTTATCAACAGCTACGATGTCCAAGGCAAGTACCTCGACAGCTCGGCCATGGACAAGCTAAGGGCTTTCTTCGCCACGGGCGAGCTGCGGGTGCGAGCGGCTGCCACCATTGCCGCCAACGCTTCCAACATCATTAAGGAGGCTGCTGCCAAGGCTCTGCTCTACTCCGATCTCACCCGCCCTGGTGGCAACATGTACACCACTCGTCGCTATGCTGCTTGCATTCGCGACATGGACTACTACCTGCGTTATGCCACCTATGCGATGTTGGCGGGGGATCCCTCCATCCTCGACGAGCGGGTGCTCAACGGCCTCAAAGAAACCTACAACTCGCTGGGGGTGCCAATTGGGGCAACGATTCAGGCCATCCAAGCTATGAAAGAAGTAACCGCTGCTTTGGTGGGCCCTGAAGCCGGCAAAGAAATGGGTGTGTACTTCGACTACATCTGCTCTGGCCTCAGCTAACTGCCAGCCTCGTGGCCTTGGCGTGAAGTTCATCTAACAAGCACGACAGGCGACTTGCCCCAGGGATCTGGTGTGCTAACTAAGGTACGCGAGCTTTCTGAGGTGGGTCGCCTGTGTTGCTGGTCAAGTTAATCCTTGCCAGGGGGGATCCTCCACCATGCGCATGTTTAAGATTACCGCTTGTGTGCCTAGCCAAACCCGAATTCGCACCCAACGGGAGCTGCAGAATACCTACTTCACCAAGTTGGTGCCCTACGACAACTGGTTCCGCGAGCAGCAGCGCATTCAGAAGTCGGGTGGCCGCATCTTGAAAGTAGAGCTCGTTGCCGGCAAGCCAGGAATAGACGTGGGGCTGCTGTAGTGCCCCTGCCCATCTGCTGTGGCCTCCTTGCCAGATCTGGCAGACTCAGCTTCAGGGAACTTGGCTCTGGGGTTGGGGAGGCCAGGCTGGCTATTTTGTGGGGATGAGGTTGACGGAGCGGGAGCCGGTCATTACTGTTAACAACCTGAGCAAGGTTTACCCCGTAGCCATCAAGGAGCCGGGGGTAGTGGGTACATTACACCACTTTTTTCGCCGCACCTATCGCTACATCCCGGCGGTGCAATCCCTGAGCTTTCAAATTCAAGCGGGGGAGGTGGTAGGCTTTCTAGGGCCGAACGGGGCTGGCAAGACCACCACCCTTAAAATGCTGACGGGTCTCATCTACCCCTCCAGTGGCACGGTACAGGTGGTCGGCCATCTACCCTACCGGCGCGAGCCAGCTTTTTTGCGGCAGATTACCCTGGTGATGGGGCAAAAGCAGCAGCTCCTCTGGGATCTGCCGGCGATGGACTCCTTGCGCATTAACGCCGCTGTTTACGAGATCCCGGAGAAAGTGTTTCAGGAGCGGGTGGAGGAGTTGGCGGAGCTGCTCAACCTGAAGGACAAGCTAAAGCAGCCGGTGCGCAAGCTTTCCCTAGGGGAGCGGATGAAGGCAGAGCTGCTGGCGGCCCTGCTCCACCGCCCGCAGGTTTTGTTTTTGGACGAGCCCACCTTGGGGTTGGATATCAACGCCCAGGCTGCGGTGCGGCAATTTCTGCGCGACTACAACCGCCGCTATGGGGCAACAGTGCTCCTGACCAGCCACTACATGGCCGATATTACCGCCCTCTGTGAGCGGGTGTTGGTGATTAGCGGCGGGCGGCTTATCTACGATGGCGGCCTGGAAGAGCTGCGGCAGCGCTTTGCCCCCTACCGAGAGGTAAAGCTGGAATTGGCCCACCCCTGTCCCCTGGCGCAACTGCAGTCCTATGGCGAGCTGCGCAGCGAGGGGGATCCCGGCAGCAGCTGCGAGGTGCGGCTGTGGGTACGGCGGGAACACCTCACCCAGACGGTAGCCAGGCTCCTGGCGGAGCTGGAGGTGTTGGACTTGGCGGTAACCGATCCGCCCCTTGAAGAGGTCATCGGGCGAGTGTTTGCCGGAGAGATCTAGGCCGCTCCCCCGCCAACTCCTCTTCCTCTTGGGGAGGAGGCAGCCGGGAAGCCTAGCCTTGCGCTCAAACCTTCTGAGTGGCAGCCTCCCGCTGGGCAGCCGTTGAGCGAGCTGCGTGCAGAGCGGCGTAGAGCTTATTGAGGGCATTCATATAGGCTTGCGCAGAGGCAACAATAATGTCCGTGTTGGCAGCATGTCCTGAGAAAATGCGGTCCTCATGGCGCAGGCGGATGGTGACTTCCCCCATGGCGTCAATGCCGGCGGTAACCGACTGGACGGAAAATTCAATGAGCTGGTTAGGAATGTTAACAATGCGGTTGATGGCTTTGTAAACTGCATCTACCGGTCCCGTGCCCACCGCTGCATCCACCTTTTCCTCGCCTTCAGGGGTAATCAGGCGCACGGTAGCTGTGGGCGTCTCGTGATTGCCACACACCACTTGCACATGCTCCAGCCGGTAGAGATCCGGCACTGGCCGGGTTTCGTCGTTAACAATGGCCTCCAGGTCGAGATCGGTGATCTCTTTCTTCTTGTCGGCCAGCTCTTTAAAGCGCAAGAAAGCCTTGTTGAGCTCTTGCTCGGACAACTCGAAGCCCAGCTCCTTGAGGCGGGTACGGAAGGCATGGCGGCCTGAGTGTTTGCCCAACACCAAGGTGCTCGATTGCAGACCGATGGTTTGGGCGTCCATGATCTCGTAAGTCTGGCGGTTTTTGAGCATCCCGTCTTGATGGATGCCGGACTCGTGGGCAAAGGCGTTGGCCCCAACAATTGCCTTGTTGGGCTGCACCAACATGCCGGTGAGGTTGGAGACAAGGCGAGAGGTGCGGTAGATCTCCTGAGTCTTGATGTGAGTAAGGGGTTTTTCAGAGTCCACTGGCAGGCCAAAGTAGGGGTTAAAGTAGCTGCGGCGCACATGCAGGGCCATCACTAATTCTTCCAGCGCCGCGTTACCGGCCCGCTCGCCAATGCCGTTAACGGTTACTTCCACCTGGCGCGCGCCCTGCTTGATGGCCTCTAGGAAGTTGGCTACTGAGACTCCCAGGTCGTCGTGGCCGTGGACAGAGATGATGGCCTGCTTGATGTTGGGCACGTTCTCACGGATGCCTTTAATCAGTTGGCCGAATTCCTCGGGCATGCTGTAGCCGACCGTGTCAGGGATGTTGACGGTTTTGGCCCCGGCCCGGATGGCTGCTTCAAGAACCTGGTAGAGGAATTCGGGATCGGAGCGGGTGGCGTCCATGGCGGAGAACTCCACATCGTCGACGAAGGATTTGGCATAGGCCACCATCTCCTCGGCAATCTGCAGCACCTCAGCGCGGGTTTTGCGCAACTGATATTTGAGGTGGATGTCAGAGGTGGAGATGAAGGTATGGATGCGGGGCTTGGCAGCAGGCTTGAGGGCTTCAGCTGCCGCTTCAATATCAGCCTTGCAGGCACGAGCCAGGCTGCAGATGACGGGGCCATCGGGGGTGCCCACGTGTTCCGCTATCTTCTGCACCGCCTCAAAGTCGCCGGGGCTGGCGTAGGCAAACCCCGCCTCAATGATGTCGACCCCTAGCCGAGCCAATTGCCGGGCAATGGCCAGTTTCTCCTCAGCGTTGAGGGTTGCGCCAGGACACTGCTCCCCATCGCGCAGAGTAGTGTCGAGAATAAGCACATGATCCAAAGCTTGGCCATCGAATGAAGAAGAGGGAGAAGATGCGGCAGCGTTCATAACTTGTTCGATTGAAGAAGGGGACAGTAGGCAGTGCTTTTTATTTTGGCATTCCTAGAAGCGGCGTAAAGAGCCACCGGGGACAGGTCAGCGGCTGGCAAAGGCAAAACCCGTTGGGTGGCCTCGGGAGGAGGCATTGCCGACCGCCTTTGGCGATACTCGACCGAGGGAGAAGGGGAGGGGTGAGGCTGAGCTAGCCAATGCAAAAGAAGTAGCTGCAGACCAACTCCTGGCTGGACAAGGGTTGCCTTCTCCAGCAAGCCAAAATGCTACGATAGCGGCAAGGAAAAAAGGAAGGCAAAGCGTTACATGGCAGAATATACTCGGTCGATTTCCTTTTACGGACGGGAAATTGACATCAATATTGGCTTGATGGCCCCCCAGGCAGGCTGTGGAGTCTGGTTAACCTGTGGGGAAACTTCCGTCTTGGTCACGGCTACCCGCCAGGCAAATCGCGAGGGGGCTGACTTTTTGCCGTTGCTGGTGGACTACGAGGAGCGCCTCTACGCTGCCGGTCGGATCCCAGGGAGTTATCTGCGGCGCGAGGGTCGGCCCCCGGAGCGGGCTACTTTGATCTCGCGTCTCATCGACCGACCCCTGCGGCCCTTGTTCCCGGAGTGGCTGCGGGATGACGTACAAATTGTAGCCACTACCCTCTCTGTGGACGACAAGGTGCCCCCTGACGTGCTGTGCATCTTGGGAGCCTCGCTGGCCCTCCACGGCGCCCGCATTCCCTTCAACGGCCCGGTGGCAGCGGTGCGGGTGGGCTTACTTCAAGATGAGTTTATCCTCAACCCCACCTACGCCGAAATCGAGGCTGGCGACCTGGATCTGGTGGTAGCTGGCTGCGCCGACGGCGTGATCATGGTCGAGGCAGGCGCCAAGCAGCTGCCGGAAAAGGACATGGTCGAGGCTATCGAGTTTGGATTCGAGGCTGTTCAGGAGCTCCTCAAAGCTCAACAGCAAGTCCTTGCCGATCTCAACATCCCTCGTGTAGAGCTACCCCCACCCCCCGTCAATGAGGAGCTGGTTGCCTTCGTAGCAGAACAGGCCCAGGAGGAGATTCGCGCTGTCCTCAAGCAGTTTTTGGACAAGACCAGCCGCGAGCAGCAACTGGAGGCCATCAAGGCCAAGCTGGCGGCCCAAATCCAAGAACGGCCAGAGGGGGATCCCTTGCGGCTTTACCTGCTGGAAAACCCCAAGGAGTTGGACAACCAGTTCAAGGCTCTCCTCAAGAAGCTGATGCGCCGACAGATCCTAGAAGAGGGGGTGCGGGTAGATGGGCGCAAGCTGGATGAGGTGCGGCCAGTCTCTTGCCGAGTGGGCTTGATCCCGCGAGTCCACGGCAGTGCTCTGTTCAACCGCGGCCTCACTCAGGTTCTTTCCATTACCACTCTTGGCACCCCTGGCGATGCCCAGGAGTTGGACGACCTCCACCCCGTGGACGAAAAGCGCTACATGCACCACTACAACTTCCCTGGCTTTTCCGTGGGAGAGGTGCGGCCCTCTCGTTCGCCAGGGCGGCGGGAGATTGGCCATGGGGCGCTGGCGGAGCGGGCCCTGGTGCCCGTGTTGCCCAAGGAGGAGGAGTTTCCCTACGTGGTGCGGGTGGTCTCGGAGGTGCTCTCTTCCAATGGCTCCACCTCGATGGCTTCGGTCTGCGGCTCTACCCTGTCTTTGATGGATGCCGGGGTGCCGATCAAGGCACCGGTCAGCGGCGTGGCCATGGGCCTCATCAAAGAAGGGGATGAGGTGCGCATCCTCACGGACATCCAAGGGATCGAGGACTTTTTGGGCGACATGGACTTCAAGGTGGCCGGCACGCGGGCAGGGATCACCGCCTTGCAAATGGACATGAAAATTACCGGCATCACTGTTGACATCCTCGAGAAAGCTCTCCTGCAAGCCAAGGCTGGGCGCGACTCCATCCTCGACAAGATGCTGGAGGTCATTCCTGCCCCCCGGCCGCAGTTGGCCAAAACGGCTCCCCGTCTGCTCACCTTCAAGGTGGATCCAGAAGACATCGGCAAGATCATCGGCCCTGGCGGCAAGATGGTGCGCAGCATTACTGAAGCCACAGGAGCCAAGGTAGACATTAGCGACGACGGCACGATCACAGTGTCTTCCACCGTCAGCGGCCAGGCCGAAGCGGCGCGGGCGATGATTGAAAACCTGGTGCGGCGAGTGGAGGAGGGGCAAGTTTACCTGGGCCGGGTGACCCGCATCCTCCCCATTGGCGCTTTTGTGGAGTTCCTGCCCGGTAAGGAGGGCATGATCCACATCTCGCAGCTGGCGGAGTACCGTGTCACCCGAGTAGAAGATGAAGTTGCCGTGGAGGACGAAGTGGTGGTCAAGGTTCGCAGCATTGATCACAAGGGCCGGGTCAACCTCACTCGGCTTGGCATTAGCCCTGAGGAAGCGGCGCGGGTGCGCAGCCACCGCCGTTAAAGCTGGGGTTTCTCCCCAGTCCTGTAGGGGCCAAGGTTCTGGCTTGCTCGCTCAACTAGCTGCCTCCCGCGGCGAAGTGGGCTGGGCCTTGGCTTGGGGGCTGGGGTGGGCTGCCTTGCTCAACCTTTCCGCTCAGCACCCCTTGCTGGTGCGGCTTGAGAGCGATGCCCAAGAATGGCTCTATGCCCTGCGCGGCCCCCAGCAGCCTTCCCCGGAGGTGGCAATCGTCGGCATCGATGGCCGCCTCGAAGGACAGGGGGAAAGTGGAGAGAGCAAGCCTCATCCCCATGTTGACTTTCTCCTGGAGCGCTCCAACTACGCTGCCCTGACCCTGCGCTTACTGGAAGAAGCAGAAGCCAGGGTGGTGGTGCTGAATCTGCCCAGTAGCTTTGTGGTGCCCCAGACGCTGGGTGACGAGGATCTGGATGCTCCCCTGCGTCAGGTAGTCCAGCGCTACCCAGATCGCGTAGTTCTGGCTACCCGCAGCAGTGAGAGCTTTGGCCGCCCTGAGATCACCATCTACAACCACTTCTTGCCTTTTTCCTCCCTACGGCTGGAGTATTTGGTAGCACCAGAACATGTTCAGGGAGTGGTGCAACACCGCCTGGATGGGGCTGGGATCCTGCGCCAGGCCCAGTTGCGAGGGCTCTACCTGCGCCGCGACAGCCAAAAGGAGCAGATGTTTGCCTCGGTGGAGGCCTTGGCTTTTGCCAAGTACGATCCAGAGCGGGCCAGCCGCTGGCTGCGCGAGCGGGGCTTCCGGCCGGTGCAATTCAACCCTCTCGGCGCCCAACACTCCATTCCCATCCTCCCTATCGAACAGGTTTGTCCGCCCCTCCAGCTCAACCTCGGCCAGACTTGCGGCGCTCATGAAGGGATCCCTCCCCTCAAGCCCGAGGTAGCTCGTCAACTGCGGGACAAGATCGTTCTGGTCGGCTTTGTGGGCGGCTACCCCGAGACCTTTCCCGTGCGGACAGCGGATGGATCCCAGATTGCGGCAGTAGAACTCCAGGCGCAAATCCTGTCCAGCCTGCTCACTGGCCAGGTGTACCGATCCCTGCCGGCAGAGCTAGCAGCGGGAGTTGTCTTCCTCCTAGGCGCGGCAACGGGCCTGCTCTTGGTGCGCTATCGCTCCTCTTCGCGCGAAAACCGCTGGAAACAGGCGCGCTCTCTCCTCTTGCCGCTGCTAGGGCTAGCCGTTTACGAGGGCTGGGCTGTGGCCCAATTCTTGCTGGGGCGTTGGATTTGGCCGCTGACCTTGCCAGCTTTGGCCGTTGGCCTGACGGGGGTGAGCTTGCTGCTGACCCTGGTGATCTTGGAAAACCACCAGCAGCTTTTGGCTCAACAGCAGGAACTGGAGCGCCTGCGCCGGGCTGAGCAGGAGGCAGCCATTGACCAAGCCCGTAAGCTCCTTTACCGGGTAGCCACCGACATTCACGATCGCGAGCTGCAGGAGCTGAAGGTGGTCATGGACGAGCTGGAGAGCTTGCAATGGCAACAGCAGCAGGGCAGGGCTCCCAATCCGGCTATTTACGATCGTCTGCTGGAGCAACTGGAGCAAATTGGGCGGGGCATTCGCGCCCAGCTCAACGACGTGCGCACCCTGGCCACCAAGCTGCACATTTCCCCTAGCTTGCGGGAAGGGCTGCACCGGGGCATCGACACCTACCTGGACGAGCTTATCCAAACGGGCAGCCTGACCTTGCCTGTGGAGCGCCACCTACAGCCCTTAGCGGAGCCCAATACCAGTGAGTGGTTTGACCAGCGGGAGGACATCTTGCGCTTTTTGCGGGAGGCCATTGGCAACGTCATTGCCCATGTCCAGCCTCCCAAGGGCAACGCTTCCTTCGTCAAGGTGTCGCTGGTTCAAAGGGATCGCCTCTGCTGTCTGTCAATTATCAACGACGGCATAGAGTACGCCCCTACCCCGGGCGGCGGCTACGGCAGCAAGGCCATGAATACCATCGCCCGCTACCTACCCAAGGGCTCTTGGCACCGCACCCAAACCCCGGAAGGCTACACCCACGTAGAGCTGCACTGGGAGATGCCTGGTCCCTAGCTACAAAGAAGGCAAGAGAAGCTCTTCGGAAGCTCCCGCCTGCCTTCCCTTCTCCTAGCGACCCAAGGCCTGTAGCCAGCCGATGAGGGTGGTGCCGGACAGCGCTTCAAACAAAACCAGCGCCACAAAGCCAATCATCGCCAAGCGCCCGTTCAAGCGCTCCGCATACTCGGTAAAGCCCACCCGTGGAACGGGATCTACGTACATCTCTGGCTCAATGGCGTAGTTGTTGAGGCGGCCACCGTCTTCGACAACCACGGAGCGATATCTGCTCATAGGGTTCTCCTCATCCTTTCTTTAGCAGTGTAGCCTGCTCTATAGAGAATTGTAAAGTTTTGTTGAGAAAGCTGGGTAAGCAGGGTTGTGGCTTTCGTGAAGAGGTGCGAGCTCGGTGACTGAGACGCGGGATTTTGCTCCCCTGCAACCCGAGGACTACATCCCACTCTTCTCAAGCCAAGCCAGGTTGGGGATAATAGCAGCGGCTATGGGAGCAGCCATGTCAGCCCAGGAAAAGTTGCGAGCACTGCTGGAGACCCAGCCAGTAGCCAGTCTGGCAGTGCTGGAGCGGGGATCGCCGGCGGTGTCGCTGGTGCCGTTTGTGGTGCAGTGGGATCCCCTGCGTTTTGCCATCGTCATTAGCGACCTTTCCCCCCACACTCAGGCCCTGCGGGAGGATCCGCGGGTCGGCCTGCTCATCCACGAGCCGCCCACGGCAGGGGATCCGCGCAGCAATCACGCCTTGCCGCGGCTAATGGTCAGTGGAACAGCCCAGTTCCTCAGGCGTGAGGAGGCCCAAGCCCAGGGGTTCGAGGCCCTCTACCGCTCCAAGTACGAGATTGCCGAGATAATCCTAGGACTAGCGGACTTCCACTTCTGTCAGATCACCCCCACTGGCGGCAGCTTCATCCAGGGGTTTGGCCAGGCCTTCCGGCTGAGTGGGCCCAACTTGGATCACCTAGAGCACCCAGGGCGTGCGTAGGGGATCCCGGATCCAGGCCAGGAGCAGGGGGTTGACTAGCTCCGGCGCCTCATCTTGGGGGCAGTGGCCCACCCCCGGCAGGGGAATGAACCCCACCACGCAGGGAAACTCGGCCAGGGCCCGCCCTAGGGCAATGGGCTCCCAGGGATCTGCCTCCCCCCAGAGGATGAGGACGGGGCAGGTGACCTGCGGCAGGAGATCTTCGGCCAAGGGCCCCTGGGAGTAGCGGACAAAAGCCAAGAAGACCTCTGCCGCCCCTGGGTCGAGAGCCGGTTGCAGCAAAAGCTGCACTAGATCCTCCGTAACTGCCTCCTTGCGCCCATAGGCTTGGAGGAGGATCTGGCGAATGGCTCGGGGCTGAGCTAGCTGGGCAAAGAAAAACCGCCCGAAGGGGGGCCACCCCAGCAGGAACTGCAGCAGAGAAGCAGTCCAGCGGCGCAGCCAGGGGAGCTGGTGTCGCTTGCGCTCGTGCAGCAGCCGCAGCGAGGGATCCAACATCGCCACTCCCAAGACCTGGGCTGGCTCCAAAACAGCCGCCTGCAAGGCCACAATGCAGCCAATGGAGTTGCCCACCAGATAAGCCGGCTCCCCCACCACCTCCCGCCCAAAATCGGCCACCTGGGCGCCCCAGGTTTCGAAGGTGTAGGGGAGCGGGGATCCGGGCAAGGGCTTGGCGGATCCCCCAAATCCCAGGAGATCAAGGGCGTACACGCGGCAGTGCCGCCCCAGCTCCGGCAGATTTTTCCGCCAGTGGTCGCTGCTAGCCCCAAAACCGTGGATGAGCACCACCGCTGGACCAGCAGATCCCGCCTGCTGGTAGCGAATGGGCTGGCCCCGCCAGAGCCAGCGCCCCTCGCAAGGAGCAACACCGCTTGGAGAAGGCTGTTCGGGGAGCATGGGGATTAGGATGGCGCTCTTTTTTGCTGGCACAATTTGAATTGGGAAGCAAGTCCTCTCCCCCCTCGTGGCATGTCGCTGGTCACCTGCCCCCTCTTGGGCGTCAACCTGCACCTTACCCTGCCGGAAGCCCACCTGCAGAGCTACGCTGCCTGGATTGAAGCGCGCATCAGCCAGGGTCTGGGCGCCCAGGTGGTTACCTGCAACCCGGAGATGATCGTGCAGGCGCAGCGGGATCCGGCCTTTGCCCAAGTGCTGCAGGAGGCCGAGCTGGTGATCCCAGACGGCATTGGGGTAGTGTGGGCGTTGCGGCGGCAGGGGATCCGCGTCCAGCGGGTGCCAGGGATCGAGCTGGCCGAAGCCCTAATCTCGACGGCAGCTGCGCGGGGGTGGCGCCTGGCTTTGGTGGGGGGGAAGCCGGAGGTCAACCGGGCCGCGATTCAGCATTGGCAAGCCCGCTTTTCTTCCTTGGCCATCTGGGGCCACCACGGCTACTTCTCCCCCGCCGAGGAGGAAAACCTGCTGCTAGCTCTCCAGGCTTTTCAGCCGCAACTGGTGTGGGTAGGGCTGGGCTCCCCGCGCCAAGAGCTGTGGATTGCTCGCTGGCGAGCTCTGTTGCCCCAAGCCATCTGGATGGGAGTGGGCGGCAGCTTCGACATTTGGGCTGGGCAAAAACGACGGGCCCCTCGCTGGTGGCGCGACCATCACCTGGAATGGCTGTATCGTCTCTATCAGGAACCCTGGCGCTGGCGACGCATGCTGGCTCTGCCCAGATTTGCCTGGCAAGTGCTGTGGTCTTCCTCCTCCTCCCCGGCTTCCTCTTTGTAGGTGCTTTGCTGTAAACTACCCTACGGCTAAAGCCGGGAGCTTTAAGGACGCCGCTCCGCTGGCCCGAGTAGGGAAACTGCTTCCGGAAGAAGCAGTAGCTAGCTTGCAGGCCAGGGTTGTAGAGGGTGGCGCTCCTTGCCACGGCTAAGTCTGGGGATCTGTGCGCCGCGTTTTTCCATATGGCTGGTCAGCCCGTTGGCTATGCTTCTTGCTACTTGGCCAATCCAAGCCCAAGCCTCTCTCTTCCAGCTTTAACGGACTTAGGCCTTCAACCTCGCCCGCGATCCCTGCCCAGCGGCTCCGAGAGCATGGTGTTGCTGCGGGGTGTGAGCAAAGTCTTTCCCAACGGCGAGTGGATCTTGCGGGAGGTAGACTGGGAGGTGCGCCGCGGCGAGTTTGTCTTCCTAACGGGGGCCTCGGGAGCGGGCAAATCCACCCTCCTGCGGCTGCTCTACGGGGCTGAACAGGCCACCAAAGGCACGGTGATGGTGGATGGGGTGTGCCTGTTTTCTTCGGAAGGTCGGCAGCGGCCCTACCAGATTTCCTCCCGTCCCCTGGCGATGTTGCGGCGGCGTTTGGGAGTGGTCTTTCAAGACTATCGCCTGTTGGCCAATCGCACCCTAGCGGAAAACGTGGCCTTTGTCCTGCGCGCCCAAGGGCTCTCCCCAGCAGAAATTCGCCGCCGCCTCGGGCCAACCCTGAAGATGGTGGGGCTGGCTGACAAGGAGGATCGCTTTCCCCACGAACTTTCAGGGGGAGAACAGCAGCGCCTCAGCCTGGCCCGTGCCATTGTCAACCTGCCGGTGCTGCTGCTAGCAGACGAGCCAACGGGCAACCTGGATCCGGAAAACTCGCTGTTGGTCCTTCAGATTTTGGAGCGGCTCAATTCTTTTGGGGTGACTGTCATCATGACCAGCCACGACCCCTATCTTGTGGAGCGGGCCGGCCACCGGGTGGTGCGCATAGAAGGAGGACGTCTGTATGATATGGGCTGAGGAGCTGCCGGGATTCCCAACGCAAGGCGGCGCTCCAGAGGGCTGGAATCCCAAGCTGGGTTCAGGTGGCGGTAGGCAGCATGCCATTTCTCTATAAGATCCGCTATCTCCTGCAGGAGACTCTTTTGGGGTTGCGGCGGGGGGGCTGGCTGAACTGGGCTGCTATCAGCACCCTGCTGGTGTTGCTGTTTTTGGTCGGGATCGGCGTGGAGCTGTCTTGGGGCGTGGAGGCGACGGTGCGCTCCCTGGGAGGACAACTGGAGATCTCTGTCTATCTGGAGCCGGGGCGCCAGGGGGTGGAGCTGGAGCCGCAAGTTGCCCGACTGCCTCATGTAGAAGCGGTGAGGGTGATCACCAAAGAGCAGGCCTGGCGCGACCTTTTGCTGGAGATGGGGATCCAAGAGGAGGCGGCCCTGGAAACCCAGTTGGGAGAAAACCCCCTCGTGGATACCCTGCGGGTCAAGGCGGATTCTGCCGCAACCCTGGCTCAAGTGGCTGAGCAGATCCGTCGCCTGGAAGGGGTGGACGAGGTATACTACGGCAGCCGTGTTGTGGAGGAACTGGCCCAGCTTCAGGAGCTGCTGCGGCTGGGATCCCTGGGCATCCTTGGGGTGCTGACCCTGGCCGCGGTGGCTGTAACCACCACTACCATTCGCCTTGTCGTCATCGCCCGGCGGCGGGAGATTGAGGTGATGCAGCTGGTGGGGGCAACAGCAGCCTGGATCTACCTGCCCTTTGTTTTGCAGGGCTGCCTGTTTGGGTTGATCAGTGCCCTGGGGGCTTGGGGCTTGGTTCTGGGATCCCGGCAGTTGCTGCAGGAGGCACTGGAGCAGCTCATTGCCCTGCCCTTGATCAAAGTGTTCCAGACAGGTTCCGATCCCCTGAAGGCTTGGTTCTTACCGCTTTTGCTTTTGGGGATGGGAATTTCCCTAGGCACCAGCAGTAGCCTCATTGCAGTGCGCAAGTCAGCAGGTCGCGGGTTCTAAGCTTGGGACTTCTATGCCAGTCTACTCGGCCCCCTTACGCTACGATTGACTCAGGAACAGGAAGACTCCAACTATGGTGTCCCGCAACCCTCACTTGGCCATTGACAACGACGAGCTCATGCGTCGGGTAGAGGCATTGATTAACGCTTCCAAAAATCGCTATCGCATTACCGTACAGGTAGCTAATCGTGCCAAGCGTCGCCGCTATGAGGATCCCGACGATGTCGAAGAAGGCTGGATGAAGCCCATTCGCCGCGCCATCCTCGAGATGTCGGATGAGCTGACCCAGCCAGAAATCATTGGGGATGAGTAGAAGTCGGCCCACCTCCTTGGAGCGGGAGGGAGCGCTCTTGAGGGACAAAGCTGGGTTTTTTGTCTACCAGCAGGCGCAGTTACTCCAAGAAGAAAAAGGCAATCCCAAGAATGGCATAGGTGGCCAAGAGCAAAAGCCCCTCCAACCAATTGGAACGCCCGTCGCTGGTAACGGAGTTAACCAGCAGCACGGAGACGGCAATTGCCACCAACTCCACTGGCCCGAAGTTAAAGTTCATCGGTTGGCCGAGGAGGCTACCGGCCAGCACCAAGAGAGGAGCCACGAACAGGGCAATCTGCATCGTCGAGCCCAGGGCCACCGAGAAAGAGAGATCCATCTTGTTTTTCAAGGCCACTGTGATTGCCGTCGCGTGTTCGGCCGCATTGCCGATGATTGGCAGCAGGATCACCCCCATAAACAGAGGCGTGACTTGCAACTGCTCGAGGGCGGTCTCTAGGGTATCCACCAGCAACTCCGACTCAAGGGCCACTAGCACTGTTAGCCCCAAAAGAGCGAGCACCCAGGGCCACAGCCGACTTTGCTCCGACGAGGCCGTCAAGATCTGGGGGATGGATCCCTCTGCCTGCAGAACCGGATTGGGGGCAAGACGGGCGGCAGCTTCCTCTTCCGCGGCTTCAGCTTCGTGAATGCTGTAGAGGTAGCTGTGGGTTTTGAGGGAAAAGAGCAAGGTGAGACCGTAGACGACTAGCAACACCAGAGCCACTGCCGTCGAGAGCTCCTGAATCGAGATCTCGCCCAAATTGGCATCGGCATAGGTAACCACGCTGGGCAGGATCAGCGCCACCACGGCCAGGTTCATTACTGAGGCGTTCATGCGCGCTACCTCAGGCCGAAAGCTCTGCTCGCGAAACTTGATCCCGCCCAGAAGCATGGCCAAGCCAGCCACCAGGAGCAGGTTGCTGATGATGGCGCCAGTGATGGAAGCCTTGACCACCTCCACTAGGCCAGCCCGCAGTGCCACCAGGCCGAGGATGAGCTCGGTGGCATTGCCAAAGGTGGCGTTGACCAGCCCCCCGATCGTCGGCCCCGTCAAGGCAGCAATCTCTTCTGTGGCCTGGCCGGTAAACTTGGCCAAAGCCACCACTGCCAAAGCGGCGCAGAGGAAGATTAGGTTGGGATCCCAACCCCGAAGGTGGCCTATCCAGGAGAGGGGAACCCCCGCCAGCAGCAGAAACGGCAAGACGTTTAGGACTTGCTGCCAACCTGCTGCAGAACGAGCCGGGAAATTTGTATCCGCCAGAGTCATAGCTCCAAAGATGAAGACCAATAGCTAGTTCCAGTTTCAGATAAAGTGGCTGCCGCTGCAGCTTTGAGACTTTGCGGAAAATAGGACTGCCCAAAGCAAGAGCCACCGTCTGGACATCTCCCGAAGCAGTCTAGCCGTTGCTGGGGAGGCGCGGATAGGGGCTGCTGAGCTTCCCCTGCCAGGAGCTCTCTCCAGCCTTTCAGAACGAGGAGTGCCAGAGGTAGCTTTCAGCCTAGGTCCAGTTGCAGGGCCAGATCCAGCAGCCGATGGGCCAGGGTGGCCTTGGGGGCCAGGGGGAGCCGCTCGGGATCTCCCTGACGCGGGATCCAATAGCCTTGGTTGTGGCTGCTGCCAAAGCCGCTCTCCGGCCTGTCAATGGGGTTGGCTACGATGGCGTCTAGCCCTTTTTGCTGGAGCTTCTTGCGGGCTAGGGGAAGAGGATCCCCGCTCTGGGCAGCAAAGCCAATCAGGCGCTGGCCGGGACGTCGCTGACGGGCCAAAGCTGCCACCAGATCAGGAACGGGTTCCAAAGGCAGTAGCGACGGCAGCTCAGTCTTAGCCAGCTTGCCCGTGTAGGTCTGCACAGGTCGCACATCCCCCACCGCTGCTGCCATCCACAGGAGATCGGCCTGGGGGAACTCGGCCTGCAAAACCTGCTCCAGTTGGGCTGCTGTCTGCACAGGAATGGTCCGGATGGCGAAGGGTGCTGGATCAAAGGGGATTCCCAGTGGCCCATGCACCAGGGTAACCTTGGCACCTCGGCAGGCGGCAGCCACCGCCAGCGCCACCCCCATCCGTCCACTGGCCGGGTTGCCGATGAAACGCACGGCGTCAATGGGCTCCCGTGTACCCCCCCCTGTCACCAACACCCGCTTGCCCTGCCAATCTTTTTTCCCCCCTGTCCAAAACAAAGCCCGTACGTACTCCTGCAACACCTCCGGCTCCAGCATCCGTCCTTCCCCCACCGCATCGCAGGCCAGGCGGCCACTGGCAGTAGGCAAGGCCCAAAAGCGGGGATCCCGCTGCAGTCGCTGCCAATTCTCAGCCACCGCCTCAGCCTTCCACATGTGTGTATTCATGGCCGGCGCCAAGGCCACCGGACCGCGGGAAGCCAAAACCACATTGGTGAGCAAATTGTCCGCCAGCCCCTGGGCTAGCTTGCCTAAGGTGTTGGCCGAAAGCGGCGCAATCAGGAGAGCCTCGGCCCATTCCCCCAGCTCGATGTGCAGCGGTCGCCCCCGCGTAGCTTGCCAAAACTCGGCATCCGTAAAAACTGGCTGACGGGACAGGGTAGCAAAGGTCAGCGGGGAGATAAATTGTTCGGCGGCTCTGGTTAAAACCACCCTTACTTCTGCTCCCTGCTGCGCCAGAGCTGACACCAAGGCTGCCGTTTTGTAGGCTGCAATTCCCCCGCTCACCCCAACCAAAAGACGCCGCCCCGACCAAAAGAGATCCATATCAGTGAACACTCAAACAGCCTTGCTTCCAGTTTCCCTACTTTTGCCTCCTGCTAGCGACACAAATCCCTCGCCCAAAGGCGCTAGTACTCCGACAGTAGACCTAGCTGAGAACAGCACTTGCAAGCCTATGGCTTGCCTGCGGAGAACCCCTCTTTGCAAAAGTCCAACCCAACTCTACAGGCTCCGTCCCCTAGACAGAATTCACTACTGCGGCTTTGCGCACCCGCCTCCTTAGATCCTACTCGGTTGCCAAACTTATCCCTTCTAACAAGTCTAACAAGATAAGAAAGAGCTGAAGGCAACTCTATTGCAATCGCTATTTGTTTTTGGCTACACTAACTGTTGTCCTTAAACGCGCTGGATATGACTACGACCGGAAAGCCGAAGCCACTCACTGGCCAAGAGCTCCTCGACAGGGTAACCTCCATGGGAAACGCAGATCCCAAGGAGAAAGCTCGCGCTTGCGGTTACGTCACCTATACCAAGAACGGGCAGGAGCGAGTAAATCTGATGCAGTTCAACAACGCCTTGCTCAAGGCTATTGGGGTAGATCTCGGTACCAGTGATGAGAACGGTTCCCGCGGTCGCGCTCCTACCTTCCGGGTTTCGGTTCATAAGAACGGCAACATCCTAATTGGGGCCGCCTATACAAAGAAAATGGGACTCAAGCCCGGAGATCAGTTTGAGATCAAGTTGGGCCACCACAACATCAAGCTGGAGCGCGTCGACTGATTTCCCATCACCTACCTTGTCGAGGTTCTCTCTAGTAATGCCAGCGTTTCAGGGAGGTACGGTGGGTGGGAAATCTTCCCCCTCCTTGAGGCAGAGAAGGGATCCTCACATCTGTTGAGGATCCCTAGTTGCAATTGTTGAGGGCTCCAGCGTAGAGGGTTCATGAGGGCAACGGATCCGCAGGTTGGGTCACTGCCAAGGGAGTTGCTGCAGTGGGTCTCCTCTCAGCCAGCCCCTGGGCAGCAGGACGCATTTGGCTGCAATTTGAACAACGGCTGACGGTTCAGTTGGAGCCGCTGACAGCGGTCGTTTTCGACGTGTAGGGTAGGGCAGCGAGCTGCTGCTTAAACCGCAGGAGCTCTTGCGCTTCAGCACCAACTCTGCCCTCACCATCCCGATGCAGCCAGGGCTGCCCCTGCAGCAGGTTAGTCAGCTGCGCTTTCGCCCTGAGCCGCAGGACACCTACAAGCTGCACTTGTCCTGTCGTCAAGGCCGTGCTCCCACGAGTGGCAGGCAACCAGAACCTGAAGACGGTGCTAGTTAAGCTGGATTCGAAGCAGCAGCCCCTGATCCTTGGCCATGCTGTGCCCATGCCGGTGGTGGTGCGAACCCGCCCCTACGACGAAAAGTTCTACGCTGAGATTGTCAAGCCCAACCGGTTGCAGGTCGAGGATGCGGAGGTGCTTTGGGCAGCTCAAAAAGCCAAGGAGGAGCTGGGGTTGTAGGGAGGACTCCCCCACAGGCCAGTCATCAGGCGCAGCAGAAAGCGCCGCAGTGGCGGGAAAACTATCATCCCCTGGAGAACCCAGCGCCGCCCAACCACTACGGGCCAGTAGGAGTTGGAGAAGGTGCGGGTGAGCAGGTCGGTAAAGAGCAGCACCACCCAGTTTTCCCAACGGCGACGGCGGCCGTAGCGCCGCAGGACTCTGACATCTCCCAAATCCTCCTGCCGCCTGCGAGCCTCCAGCAACACTTGGGCCAAGGCGGCGGCATCGCGGATACCGAGGTTTAGCCCTTGGCCAGCCACCGGATGGCAGTGGTGAGCCGCATCTCCCACCAAGGCCAAGCGGTGCTGATAGTAGCGGCGACTCTGGCGCAGACGAGCGGGGAAGAGCTGGGGCGGGTTCAACAAGGTCAGGCAGCCGCCCTGGGAACCATAGTAGCGCTGCATCTCGGCCAAGAAGTCGGCCTGAGAAAGAGCCAGCGTGGCTTTGGCCTGCTCATGGGGCAAGATCCAAACTACCTGGCAGCGATTGCCAGGCAGGGGCAGGATGGCAAAGGGCCCAGCAGGCCAAAAGCGTTCGTAGGCGATGTTCTGGTGGTCTTGGGCAGGGGCCACCAGGGCAGTGATACACGACTGCCAGTAGTCCCAGCCGTCGCTTGGGATCCCTGCCCACTGCCGCACCTGGGAGCGCAGACCATCGGCGGCTACTACCAGCGAGGTTGCCAGTCGGCGCTGACCTTGGGCTGTTGTCAGCTCCACCTCAGCCGCGCTTTTCCCGTAGGTAACTCGCTCCACCCTGGCTTCGTAGTAGCAGGTAATGCAGGGATCGGCAGCCACCTGCTCCTGGAGCACCTGCTGCAGCCAGGCATGTTCGCCGCAGTAGAAAACTGCTGTTTCCCCCACATCCTCCGGTCTAAACGTCACCCGCTGGGGAGCGTCGGCATCTGTCAAAATGACTTGGGCAAAGGGGGTAATGTGGGGAGCTAGGGCCTCCCACACGCCAATTGACCGGAAGATGCGGATTGACAGGGGCGAAAGGGCGTAGGCCAGGGGGCGTTGCCGAACAGCCTCAGACGACTGGGCCTCAACGAGGGCTAAACGCAGGCCGGAGGCTCGGAGGGCACAGGCTAGGGTTAGACCCGTGATGCCTCCGCCGACAATCACCACATCGTAGAAGGCTTCCAAGGTACCTGAAGGGGGAGCAAGGGCTGTCATTTCCCACTTGGGTAGTTAGGTGCTGTAGGCCACTGCCTCCACGCAACTCGAGTTAGCTGGCGTGGCCGCTCGCACGGCTCGGAACATGCCAAAGCGGCAGAGGCCGGTACTGAAGGCCAGGTGCATGAGTAAGAAAGTGGGCACCTCCCGCAGCGACTTGATCAGGCCCACCAAGCCAAACTTTAGCAACCCCTCCGGCCGGACAACCCCCTGCCAGATGGAATCTAACCAAGAAGGAAGGGTCTCTTGGGTCCAGTCGGCAGTCTCCACTCCCCCCTCTACCAGCCCTGTGGCTTCCAGCGCTTCCACAAAGCCTTCGATGCTGGAAAAAGCGGGGTGCGCCCACTGGTCCAGCAACTGCCGCATCACCAGGCGCTCCCAGAAGTTGAGGGGCTTTTGGCGGTCGTCGCGCTGGTTCCAGTCTGCCACCACTAGAATGCCACCTGGCTTGAGCACCCGCAGCATCTCGCTAGCATAGCGGGCCTTGTCTGGCATGTGGGGGCCGGCCTCAATGGACCAGACGACATCGAAGCTGGCGTCGGGAAAGGGGAGGTCGAGGGCGTCGGCCACCTGAAATCGCACAGGCAGATCAGGGGGGGTGAGCTCTTGAGCCCGCTTCACCTGTCGTGGACTGATAGTAATGCCGGTTACCACAAAGCCATAGTCGCGAGCCAAGATGCGGCAGCTGCCGCCAATGCCACAGCCCACATCCAGCACTGTTGACCCCGGCGGCAGCCGATCCAGCCCCCCCCAGCGCACCATCTCATGGACAAAGTCGTGCTTAGCCTGGATGAAGTTTTTCCGCCGCGGCGGGGATCCGTAGTGGCCCAGGTGGATGTGTTCGCCCCAGTAAAACTCCAGGATCCCGTCCCGCGTCCACTCGTCGTAGGCGCGGGCTACCGACTCAGGAGAGCGATACTTGCGAGCAGTCAGCACGTAGGCCGCTAGACCTACGCCTAGGAGCAAAACTGGGGCCAAAATCCAAGGCATTGGGCGCATCAATAACTTGAGGCTGCTTGAGTTGGGACAGATCTCAAAAGCCCACTAGGGCATTATAGCCTTGGAAGGCAAGTTTTCTTGGCCGCACAAAGATACACAAGAGATACAGAAAAAGGCACCTACCTACCTGCTAGCAGCAGGAGGGTTTTTTTGGTGCCCTTTGCAAGGGGCCTCTTTGAGGATCCCCCCAAAGCACTTGCCTGGAGGTTAGCTCATGCTAACTCGCGTACGGTCGTAGGTCAAGCGGAAGGTGGGGTGCACTTTCCCTTGGATACGGTTCCAGAAGTTGCGCACGTTGGTGTGCAGGCCAACCCGCTCTGTACCGCGTACCAGCATCGCCTGCTGCCGAATTCGAATAGCGCGTTGGTGGCCCGCCATCAGCCGACGAGCTAGCTCATCCAAAACGTGGGAACGGCCAGGGGTTGCTGCCGCCTCGGAGGCTACTGCTGGAATCTCTTGAGCTGCTGCCTCAGCCGCTTTGGGACGATAGGCTACTCCCCGGTAGAGAAAGTCCAAGTTGGTGGACAAAACCAGCGGCTTGGTTAGGTGGCGGAACCGCCAGTCCAGCCCTCGATAACGGCCCCCCACCTTGCCAGGGGAAACGGTCACAGTCGGCGGTGAGAAGGTGTAACCGACACCACGGTAAGAGAGTTTCATCATCTTCGCCTCCAAAGTTGAGAGTTGTTGGTATCCCCTCCCCCTCCCAAGGTGAGAGGTGAGCTGGGATGTTTTGCAAACAGCTACAGGGGTTGAGGCGCGTTCCTTCGGGATAGCTCCCTACTTCCGTCCTCTGGCTGTGGGGTCGCTCTTGAACCCGCCAGAGGATGAACGATTTCTTCATTTCGTATTATAAGCTACGGTTTTGAGGTTTTCTAGGTAACCTTTAACAAAAATTTTGGCCGCTCTCCCCCGGGGCTACCCCTGCTGGACTGGAGTGCGCGGGGATCTGTCCACGCGGCTGAGGGAAGCAGTATCGTGGAAGAGCCCTCAGGATCGGCTACAAAAGTTCATATTTCGGGGTGGGTGTCCCTGTGCAGGAAGACTTTCGCCTGATTCTGGACATTGCCACAGTACTGGCGGCAGCGGCAGCAGGAGGGCTTCTAGCGGCACTGCTGCGGCAGCCAGTGCTTTTGGGTTACTTGCTAGCCGGGATCCTAGTGGGGCCGACAGGGCTGGGGTGGATTAAAGAGGTGGTGCAGGTGGAAACCCTGGCCCAGTTTGGCGTGACCTTTTTGCTGTTTACCTTGGGGGTGGAGTTTTCCCTCAAAGAACTGCGCCAAGTGCGCGGGATTGCTCTAGGCGGCGGCCTTTTGCAGATTGGCCTAACGATTGCAGTCACAGCGGTGCTAGCGATGGCCAGTGGCTGGCTGACGCCGGTGCAGGGGATCTTTTTGGGAGCGGTGCTCTCCTTGTCTTCCACGGCGGTGGTGCTCAAAAGCCTCACCGAGACCAACCAGATGGGCACGCCCCAGGCCCAGGCCATGCTGGGGATCTTGATCGTGCAGGATTTGGCGGTAGGGCTAATGCTGGCGGTGTTGCCAGCTTTGGATGCTCCCCTGCCGAAGCTGGCGGGATCCCTGGCTAAGTCAGTAGCGGAAATTGGCCTGGTGGCAGTAGGAGCAGTGCTGGGGGGTATTTGGCTGGTGCCCGCCTTGCTGCGGCTATTGGCCCAGCAGGAGAACAAAGAGGTATTCCTACTGGGGGTCATCAGCCTCTGCGTGGGGATTGCTCTCCTAACCGAGCGGCTGGGCCTTTCCAGCGAGATCGGGGCTTTCATTGCGGGGCTGATGATTTCGGAAGCGGAATACGCCGACCAAACCCTGGCCTACGTAGAGCCCTTGCGGGATGTGTTTGCTGCCCTCTTTTTTGCTGCCATTGGCATGCTCATCGATCCCCGCTTCATTGCTGACCACCTGACGCTGATTCTGGGGCTGGTGGGGCTAGTGATGGTGGGCAAGTTTTGCCTGGTGGCGCCTCTGGCTGGGCTGTTTGGCTACCCCCTCCCGGCGGCGGTGTTGGTAGGGCTGGGCCTTTCTCAGATTGGCGAGTTTTCCTTTGTCCTGGCCAGCGAGGGGCAGGCCCTGGGACTGGTGTCGCGGCAGCTGTATTTGCTCATTGTCAGCACCACTGCTGTTACCTTGCTTGTCACTCCCTTTTTGCTTAAGGGCGCGCCGGGGCTGCTGAGGAAACTGCAAGGGATCCCCTTCTTGTCTCGCTGGCTAGCAGCAGACGAGCGGCCTCGCGACCTGGATGCCAGGGCTCCTCAAGAGGGCCACGTGGTGGTGTGTGGCTACGGTCGGGTGGGGCAAGATGTGGTGCGCATTCTGCAGGCCCGTCGCTATCCCCTTTTGGTAGTTGACTCCTCGGAACAGGTCATCCAACAGCTGCGCTCGCAGGGGATCCCCTACCTCTACGGCAATGCTGCCAGCGCCCTGGTGCTGGAGAAAGCTCGCCTGAACCAAGCTCACGCCCTGGTCATTGCCTTGCCAGATCGTCTAAGCACCCGCCTCTGCCTCAAACAGGCGCTAGAACTGGCGCCCCACCTGGAGGTAGTGGTGCGGGCCACTCACGAAGAGGACATTGAACAGCTCTACCAGTTGGGGGCTAGAGAAGTCGTCCACCCGGAATTTGAGGCCAGCTTGGGGCTGTGCAGTCACCTGTTGCTCCAGCTGGGCGAGCCCCTGGAGGTTGTCCAGCAGGAGATCCTGGCCATCCGCAGCTGCCACTACCGCAACCTGCGACCTCTCCCCCCCAGTTGCCTAATCCCCACGTCTGTCAGCTGGCCGCCACCGCCTCCTGCTAACGGCAGCCATGACGCTAGTCCATCGGAATCGGTGCTGGCTTGGTGGGAGCAGTGGCGGCACCCCGGGCAGCCGGAATGGGCAGGGATCCCTAGCTCGGCTGAGTGAGAACACAAGCTGGGGCAAGATTAAGCTGAGTGACTTACTCTCTGGGAGATCTCTATGCGCTGGCCTGTTTGGCTACCCAGACCACTCGCTTGGTTGAGAGCCTTTGCTCTGCTTGCCCTTTCTGCTCTCGTGGCAGGGGTGGGGAGGATTTCTTCTATTTTGGGGAGCAGTAGCCAGCGCTATTTTCGAGAACAAGGCACTTCTGGGGGTAGCCTTTGCCACGACTTGGGTGTCATGGCGTGCCTTGTTGCCTACGTCCATCATTGGCTCACCGGCCCAGAGAACAGGCGTCACCCTACCTTGAGAAGTTGGAGAGGAGGGATTGGGGCAATAGGCGTGGCCGGGGCCAGCTCGGTTATAGGGTAGTTTCAACGCTGCCCTCAACTTGGTCAAGTGGTATCTGGCTACCTGCAGCTTGCGGGGGAGAGAATTCAGCAGCAGCAACTACCCCCGGGCTGGGGTCGCCGCTTCCGGGTAGATAACCAACATCCCCTCGTAGAGGATCTGGCCGGGCTGCAGCTCCAAGCGATCAATGCGCACACCTGGATCCAACTGGATGGGAAAATCTGCCAGGCCGGGGATAGGGATCTCCTGACCTTCACTTATCCACACAGGGTTAACCAGCCGCAACTGGCTAGGGCCCTGAGCCTGCAGCCCAGTCACCACCGTAACGGGCACCTCCGCCCCCTCAGGAGTAACCAGTTGGGCCCGGATGCGCAGCCGCCCTGGCTCTAGGGCAACCTGGGGCTGGCGGATTAAAAAGGGAACCGTTTGCTCTCCAAAGGGCAGTTGCACCCGCGCTTGGGCCAGTTGCGACTGGATGAGGGGAGCCTGAAGGGTGCGATTCAAGTCTGCTTCTGTGAGGCGCAAGCTTACCTGCACTGGCACAGGGGCCAACAGCCGCAGGGGGCTGCGCCCTTGAATAGCTTCCCCCACATTGAGGCGAATATCTTGGCCCCGCAGCCGCAGATGGCTGATCTGGAAGCCTTGGTAGATGAGGTTGTCTCCTGAGACCTGAGCTTGAGGGATCTGACCCTTGAGAATCTGGGCGTCGGAACCGGCAATTTGCACCTGCAAGTTGTCCACCTGCTGCACCTCAGAGCGAATCCAGGCAGCCACCAGAGGATTGAGCAGGGATCCGGCAATTTGGGCAAGGGCAGGCCAGGGCAAAAACATAGCAGGCAGGCCAAGCAGCAGAGCAAACCCCAGCCGCTGCCTCCCGGCGGAGGGCTGTTGTTGGCGGCTAGTTGTTGGCTTCAGGGGGAGAGAGTCCTGTTCAGGCCAAGATGGGGACAGCACGAGGCACCTCAGGGGAATAAGAACCAAAAGGCGAGAAGCTAGGGGGCTTTCTCGGGCCAGGCTAGGACTAGATTACGACAGGGCGGTGGCAGCGCCCAGGGGCTTCTCGCGCACTCTTGGGGAAGCTAGCCGTCTATCAACTGCCACCAAAGATACCCCAACCGCAGGTAGTGAAGCCGCAAGCCAGGGAAAGGGAAAACCCGCGGCGGCTGACGAAAGAGGGCACTGATCTGGGGTCGATGACCGGCGATATCCTGAGCCAAGATTTTGCCCGCCCACACCCCTGTGGCCACACCGCTGCCATGGTAGGCTAGGCCGTACCACAGGCTGGGATCCGTTGGCGAAGGGCCGATGTGAGGGTGAAGCTGGCGGGAGAGGCAAACCAAGCCATTCCAGGCGTACTCAATCTCCACCCCCTCCCAGGCGGGAAAGAGGCGGTAGAGCCGCTGCACCATCCAAGCTTGCAGGCGCTGCCGTTGCGCTGGGTCGTCGCAGGTGCCATCCCGCCCCCCAAACAGCAGCCGCCCATCGGGCAAGAGACGGTAGTAGAACAGAAGCCGCCGCGTGTCGTAGACAGGGGTCGGATCCCACCAGCCCTGGGCTTTTTGCTCCGCTGGCGTCAGGGGGCGGGTCACCACGATGTTGGAAAGCACCGGCAGCAGGGATCCCGCCAGTTGGGGATAGAGGTGGGCTGGCGTGTAGCCATTGGTGGCAATCACCAGGTGGCGCGCCCGCACTGTGCCCCCCGGCGTATGGCAAAGGTGGTAGGATCCCACTTTCTCCCAGGCGATAACCGGGCTAGCACTGTATAGCTGGGCTCCCCACCGGCGGGCAGCCTGAGCTAGCCCCTGGGTAAGCTTGAGGGGGTTGAGGCCAAAACCAATGCCGATGTGGAGAGCGCCGTAGTTCTCCCGACTGTCGAAGCCCCGCTCCCGCAGCTCTTTGGGGCTAAGGAGCTGAACGGGGTAGCCGGCCACCTGGGTGTAGATCTGGTATTCCGCCTCCAACTCCTGCCAAGCACTGGGGCGATGGGCCACCGCGTACCAGCCCTGGCCCTGGGCATCCAGGGAAAAGCCCTCGGTAGCAGCCAGCTCTTGGACGGTTTCCACTGCCTGCCATTGATCCCGGTAGTAGCGCTCCGTCTCCGCTAGCCCTACCCGCCGTACCATCTGGGCGTGAGTCAGGCAGCTTGCCCCCACGCCGCAGAAACCGCCATTACGCCCCGAGGCTCCCCAGCCCAGGGATCCCGCCTCCAGCAGGCAGGCGGAAATGCCGTGATCGCGGACTAGGTGCAGGGCTGTCGAAAGCCCTGTGAACCCGCCCCCAATGATGGCTACCTCAGCCTCCACCTGCCCTTGCAGAGGTGCTGGGTGTCGCCAACTGGAGTCTGCTATCGTGCTGTCCCAGTAACTGCCAACTGGATAGGAAGGATCGTAGGTTCTAGCAGGATAGGGGTTTGTTTTGGGGCAAAAACTCCAAGAAAGCATAGAAGCCCTGAGGTCAAGAACTCGTTCTTGAAAGTTCAGAAAATCCGCTTCTGCAGCAGCAGCCTCTTCGGCAGCGAGCAGCAGTAGGAAGCTTTGCTGCCTGTCCCCGCTGGCCAAGGCCCTGCAGCAGCTACTGAAGATGGAAAACAGCAGCAACTGTTGCCCACACCCCTTACTAGGGGCGCATAGCTAGCTACCCCCCTCGCCTGAGCTAGGGTAGGGGCGGGGCGGATCCCCTGCCGGGATAGACAAATTGGACAAACTTTCCCTCTGCCCCAATGAGCCTTTCTGCTGGCCAAAGGGTGCGGCTGTTGCCAAAGGCTGGTATTCCAGCCCTAACCAGGGCTGCAGCCTCGACTGTTACCGCTAAGGATTTTGGTGAGCAGGTAGAGCTTGTCCATCTTTCTTTCCAAGGTCAAACCGCTTTCCCCGCACGGGGAAGCCGGGCTGCCCAAGCTAGCGCCCGTGTCACCGACCCAGTAGCTTCACCAGCAAAACGCCCAACCCGTACAGGAACGTGATCGCGCCGGCTAGGAGGCTCTGGGTAAGGGGATCCGTGGAAGGGGTAAGAATGGCCCCCGCCACCACTGAAGCCACAACGACGTAGCGCCAGCCCTTGAGCATCTGCTCGGCAGTTACCAGCCCCAAAGCCCCCAGCAGTGCCTGCAGAATTGGCACCTGAAAGGCCAAGCCAGTGCTGAACATCAACAGCAGCACAAACTCAAAGTAGCGATCGATGGACCATGCCTGCTCCACTACCCCTTCCCCATAGCGAATAAAGAAGTTCAGCGCTGCCGGAATGAGAAGGTAGTAGGCAAAGGCTAAGCCCGCCACAAACAAGAGGCTGGATCCCAGCACCGCCGGTCCCAGCAGCCTGATCTCCTTGACGCTTAGCCCTGGCAACACAAAGCGGACGATTTGGTAGAGCAAAAAGGGCGTGGCCAAGAGCAAGCCGGCATAGGCCGCTACCTTGAGGGAGACGAAGAAGTACTCGCCCGGCGCCAGTTGCAGGAAGGTTACCCCCTGGGCTGGCACCTCCAGAAAAGCAACAAGGCGGTTTACCCCCAGAAAACAGGCGACGATGCACAGGCCCACAGCAATGAGGCTGGCCAAGAGGCGGCGGCGCAGCTCCTCCAGGTGCTCCATCAAGGTCATCTCGACCTCGTAGGGAAACTCTGGATTGGGCAGCCGCGTGGGCGCTTGCGCTGGCGCAGCTTGCTGCGAGGAGTCAGTCTCAGAGGCAAGGGGCATGAGCCGGCTGGTAACACAACCTTTCCCGCTATCTTAGCCTTGCCCCAGCCTCAAGGAAAAGCGCCTGCCCAACACGCCCCCCTCAGCATGGGTCAGCGCACCGCTGTTCCAGGAAACTCTTTATAGGTGGCGGTTAACGGCAAGCAAGGGGAGCCAACTTCCCCTCCCAGGTAAGATGGTTACGCGGTGCTAACTGCCAGCTTTGCGGCAAGACAGCGTCTATTCCAGACTGGGGATGGAGGTATGGGACAAGGGCAACTCCGGCGCGGCATCCTAATTGGTCTGGGCCTGCTGGCGGCCATGAGCGTGTGGGTAATCGCTTGGCTGCTCACCCAAAGTCCGCTGGCCTTGTTGCTGGTTCGCCATGAGCTGCCGCCGATTGTGGGCCTGGCCCCCCGCTCCACTCAGGCGCTGCTGCTGCTAGCTGTTCCCCTGGAAAATCTGCAGGCATTCTGGCAAGCGGCAACCCCCGCCTCCCAACGACGCGCTACCCGCCAGCAGTGGCGCAAATTTTTCTCCAGCGAAGGTCCAGGATGGCTGGGATCCCTCTTGGCGGGGGGATCCCTGAATTTCGAGCGGGAGGTGCAGCCCTGGCTGGGAAAAAGCACCCTCTTGGCCAGCTTGCCGGAGTGGGGCACCTTGGTTGCCCTGGAAATCTGCAAGCCAGCGCTGGCGCAGTTTGAGCTCAACCTGTTGTGGGAGCGGCAGAGTTTGGCCGGTCTGCCGGTCCAGGTGGACACCTACAAGGGCATCCAGGTAGTCTCCAGTCCGCTGCCAGGGTTGCCGGGGTTTGCGGCAGCCCTTTTCGGGGAGCGCTACGTGCTGTTGGCGGAGAAGGCAGCAGCCCTTCGCGCCGCTATCGATGCCTGGCAGGTGCCGCAGCTGTCGCTCATGGCCGAGCCGCAGTTTCGGCAGGTCATCCAGGCGCTGCCACCGGCGCAGGTAGGTTGGGCCTTCTGGCAAAATCCGCAGCCGGCCTCCGCTGAAGGGTTGACCTTGCAGGCGGTGGGGCTGGGGCTAGGGGTGAGCTTTCAGGGTTTGCTAGCAGAAACGGCTGCCCTTTGGCATACGCCTGCCAACTTTGCCCTGCCCAGGAGCGAAGCTTTTCGTCCCCAGGTTATTGGTCAGCTGCCCGACGAGACGCTGGCGCTGGTGTCTGGCCGCAACTGGGCTGTCTTTTGGCAGAGCCTGGGACAGGTGCAGCCCCTCCGCCTTCTGGGATTGCCGCTGGATCCGGGTCAGTGGGGGCCAGCCCAGGTCGACCTGGACTGGCAGCGGCTGGTGCCGGAAACGGGAGAGTTTGCCCTTGCCCTTCTACCCGCGGATGGGAAACCGGCCTGGCTCTGGGTTGGCAAGAGGCCGGAGGCACCGACGCTGGATGAGCGGGCAATTGCGCAGGGCTGGCAGGTGGTGTCGATGGCAACAAAACACGGCGTCGCCACCGCCTGGAGCAAACCCGTAGTCCAGCCCCTAGCAGAGTTGGTGCCTCAGAACCTGCCCGCGATCCCAAAGCCGCCGCCGCTAGCCCAGGTGTATCACGCTGACCGGGACGGCTATTCCTATCTGGCTTCGTCTTTGGCGGCTCTGGAAGCGGCCCTGGCAGATCCCCCCTTGAGCGCCACTCGTGCCTGGCGCCGCCTGGTGGCTCCCCTGCCTCACCGCAACCTGGGTTATGGATATGGATCCTTAGGCTTACTGGAAACCTGGCTGCCTCAGCTTTCGGGATCCCGCTGGTCATCCACTCGCTTTGCCTTTGCCACTACTGCCCTGAAGTTCTCTGAAGCTCCCTACCCCGATCGGGGCCGCTGGCTTCTCCAGAGGGGCAAGCTGTTTTGGCAGTGGTATTAGACTATCCAGGGATCGCGGCAGCCGGGGTAGATGAACTTGGCCAAATAGACTTGGTTGCCCGTCTCGTTCCATTCCACAAAGTCAAAGATTTGGGTCAGCAGGAGCACCCCCCGGCCCGATTCCTCTGTTTCCAAGAGGCCGCAGCGGCAGCGCTGCAGCTCTTGCTGGGGACAGAAGCCGGATCCCTGATCCCGCACTAGCCACTGGTAGAAGCGCTCGGAGCTGGTGTATTCGACGATCACCCTCTTGTTGGGATCCAGACCATTGCCATGGCGGACAGCGTTGATGAGGGCTTCTTGCAGGCCCAGGCGTACCTCTGCCTTCCAGGGGGGAGGAACTTTGGCAACCAACAGATCCAGAATCGGCTGCGTGTAGAGGGTGGAGGGAAAGCTGACAACGCTCCAGGAGCAATGGGCGGGTTTTAGGGACAGGGCAATCACAGGGGCGGTCTTCCCGGCGCACAACGCTCTTGTCGATCTTAGCAATGGCCGTCTGCGTCGGCCGGCGCAGGCCAGTTTCGGGAAAGGGGTGGCCATTTTTGCCGTACCATCTTGAGTGGTGAAGCTCTTCGCGGTTACCTCTAGTGTTATGGCGATCAAAGTTGGCGATAAAGTTAGGGTGCGCTCCATTCGCGATCGCGGGCAGGAAGAGGTGAGCGCCTTGGTGGGCAAGGAGGGCGTGGTCCTGGCGCGTCGGGTGGTCGATGGCAGTGGCATTGGCTATATCCTGGAATTTCCTGACCGCTCGCGGCACTGGTTTTTCGAAAGTGAGGTGGAGGAGGTCGATTCCAACCCGACGCAGGAGAAGGCTCGCTGAAGCTCTGGAGGCAGCCAAGCAGGCTTCCCTATGCTGGTGTTTCGGCTTGGTAGCCAGCTTCGGCGCCGTTGTAGAGCTAGGGAAGCTTATAATATCTTGCCGTTTTGGGATAATATCTTGCCGTTTTGGGAGGTGGCTGTGGCTTCTCCCCATCTAAATCGCCGTTTGTTGGCCCGCCAGATGGCTGCTCAGGTGGATGGTCTGACCGTCAAAATGGCTGCCGCTGCTCTAGAGGCCATGCTAGACAGCATCAGCCAATGTCTGGCGGAAGGAGGATCCGTGCGGCTGGCGCGCTTTGGCACCTTCTTGCTGCGGCCCCGTCCGGCCCGGCAAACCTATCACCCCCGCACTAAGGCTCCTGTCCACATCCCGGCTGCCCAAGTGCCCTATTTTGCCCCCAGCCCGGAGCTGGGACACCCTAGGAGAGAACGCCGAGGGGATTGAGAAGCGCCGCCATCCGTCTAGAATGGCCGTTCTGCTTTGGTTTCGCACCGATTTGCGCCTACTGGATCACCAGCCGCTGACGCGGGCTTGCCAGCAGGGATCCTTCCTCATTCCCCTCTACTGCCTGGATCCGCGCCACTTTGGCCGGACGGCCTTTGGCTTTCCTAAGACCGGTCCTTTCCGCGCCCAGTTCCTGCTGGAAAGCCTGGCTGACCTGCGGCAGCAGCTTCGGGCCCGCGGCTCTGATCTGGTCATCCGCCAAGGCCAGCCGGAGCAGGTGATCCCGGCCCTGGCGCGGGAGTGGGGGGTAAAGGCTGTCTATGCCTACGAAGAGGTGGGCACGGAGGAGGAGGCGGTTGCCAGGGCCCTGCAGCAAGCGCTTCAGCCCTTAGGGATCCCGCTGCACCTGGAGTGGGGCCACACCCTCTACCATCCTGCTGACCTCCCCTTTGCCCTGGCAGACCTGCCGGAGGTGTTCACCCGCTTCCGCCAGCAGGTGGAAGCCAAGGCCGCCGTTCGCGCTCCCCTGCCTATCCCCTCCCTGCCGCCCCTGCCGCCAGGGCTGGACCCTGGCCCTCTGCCCACTCTGGCGGAGCTGGGGTTGAGCTTGCCGCCGCTGGATCCCCGCGCCCGCTTTGTCTATACCGGCGGCAGCACCGCTGCCCAGGCGCGCCTGCAGATCTACATCTGGGATCTGGATCGGCTGCGCGTCTACAAAGAAACCCGCAACGGCATGCTGGATCCCAACGACAGCTCGCGTCTTTCTGCTTGGTTGGCGTTGGGTTGCCTTTCTCCTCGCACGGTGTATGCCGAAGTCAAGCGCTACGAGGAGGAGCGGGTGCGCAACGAATCCACCTACTGGCTGGTCTTCGAGCTGCTGTGGCGGGATTACTTTCGCTTCATCCTGGCCAAGCATGGCGCCAAGCTGTTTCGTCCCTCGGGGATCCAAGGGATCCCCATCCCCTGGCAGCAGGACTGGGACCGCTTTCAGGCTTGGTGCCGCGGCGAGACCGGCTACCCTCTGGTGGATGCCAACATGCGGGAGTTGGCCGCCACCGGCTTTATGTCCAACCGCGGGCGGCAGAATGTGGCCAGCTTTCTCACCAAGAACCTGGGGATCGACTGGCGCTTGGGGGCGGAATGGTTTGAATCGCTGCTGATTGACTACGACGTGGCCAGCAACTACGGCAACTGGAACTACGCCGCCGGCGTGGGCAACGATGCCCGCGGCTTTCGCTACTTCCACATTCCCAAGCAATCCCGCGACTACGATCCCCAGGGCCACTACTTACGCCACTGGCTGCCGGAGCTGGCCGGGATCCCGGGGGACAAGATCCACGAGCCCTACCGCCTCAGCGCTGCTGAGCAAAAGCAGTTTGGCGTGCGGCTGGGGGTAGACTATCCCCGCCCCGTGGTGGATTTGGGAAAGTCCCTGCAGGCCAGTCGGCGGGCTTACGAAGCGGCCCTGGCCCGCCACCGTGGCGGCTAGGAGGATCCCCTCGAAACGGGAGTGGCGGGCTAGGGGACGACGCGGCTAAGACGCCACAAGCCAGGCAGGCCAGCATCCGCCACCACCAAGCTGCCGTCTGGCAAGGCAAGCAGAGAGCCAGGCCGCTGGAGGCGAGCTGAGACCACCGGGCCATCCTGCCAGCCCGGCTCATCCCCCCCGGCCAGGGTAGAGACCTGCCCGCTGGGCTGAAGACGGCGAATGCGGCGGTTGTCTTGGTCGGCCAGCCAGAGGACCCCCGCACTGTCGAAGGCCAGCCCTGCAAGGGTTTGAAAACGGGCCTCCGCCAGAGGGCCATCGCGGTAGCCTGCTTCCGCCTGGGAGAGGGTGGTCAGGTGTCCGTCGGCAGAGAGCCGGCGCAGGCGATGCCTATCGGCAATCCAGAGGTTACCCGCCTTGTCCACTGCCAGAGCTGTCGGCTCCAGAAGCTGGGCTTGCTCTGCCGGCCCATCGGCGGATCCCGGCTGGCCGGTGCCAGCGGCCGTCGTCACTTTGCCCGTGGGAGTGATGCGGCGGATGCGGCGGTTGGCGCGATCGGCCACGTAAAGGCTGCCGTCCAGACCCAGGGCCAGGCCAAAGGGTTCGCGAAACTGCGCCTCGTCGCGCTCTCCATCTCGGTGGCCGGCTGAACAGGTGCCGGCAAAGGTTCTCACCCGCCGCTGTCGGCTGATGTAGCGCAGGCAATGGTTGCCGCTGTCGGCCACCCACAACCCCCCCTTGGGATCCCAAAGTAGCCCTTGGGGGGAGTGAAACTGGGCCTGCTCCGCCACCCCATCCCGGTGGCCGGCCTTGCCGCTGCCCGCCCACACCTCCAGTTCCCCTTCGGGGGAAAGCCGGAAAATGCGGTGCTGGGCCGGGTCGGCTAAGTAAAAGAACCCCTCGGGGTCTGCGGCAATGCCGCCGATCTGCTGCAGGGAGATCCCGGCCTCCCCTTCGTTATCGGAGCTGCTGCCCTCCGGCTTGGCTGCCGCAGCGGTGCGGCCATCGAGGAGGGTCTCCACTCGCCAGCCCGAGGCCGCTGTAGGAGTGGGGGTGGGAGTGGGCCACTCGTAAATCCAGGTTCCCAGTCCTTGTCCTTCAGCGTCGGCCACCGCCACCCAGACCGTGCCGGAAAGAGAGGCTGGCGGCATCACCGTCAGACTATTGCGGCTGCGCGAGCGAATTTCCCCCCTCAGGATGCGCTCCGGATTGGCGGCTGAGGCAAAAAGAACGCTTTCCACCCGCTCCAGATTTTCCCCCGACAGCAACAACGGCTGGCCGGGCGCTGGCACCCCTGCCCCTGCGTGCAGCAGCGGCACTTCCACCTCGGAGAGCACCAGCAGGCTCAGGCGGCGACTGCTGCTGTCAGCGCTTCCAGAGCGGGCAGAAAGAGTCAGGGATCCCTTTCCTTGTGCCAAGGTGGTGGATCCCCGGTAGGCGACAGCCCTAAGCTCGGCTTCGCCAGCGGGCGGGTCGGTAAAGGTGAAGGTGGCTGGTTGCCCCGGGCGTAGGGGCGCGTTGGCAGTCTGGCGGTAGCTGCCCAGGTTAATGCTCAGGTCGATCCCTTCCACCCCCGGCCAGGTAGGGGTGCGGGCCAGCCAGCGCTCCACCTCAGAAGCCGGCAGCTGGGCCACCAGATCGGATCCCTGTTCTTGGAGCAGCAAAACGATGCGGTTGCTGGGCACCGCCAAACCCGATTGGCGGGCCTGTTCGAGCGTGAGGGCAAAGGTGGAAAGACCAAGGGGAGTTGGCGTGAAAACTGGCTGCAGGGTAGGAGGGGGAACAAGGCTGGGAGAGACATTCGAGGAAGAGAGCTGGCCGCAGGCTGAGAGGGCCAGCACCAGGGCACTGAGTGCAGGCAGGGAGAGCAGCGCAGGGGAAACCCGTCGTGGCATCGTGCAGCTCATCCTCTTCCACAAACTGGGAAGTGGCAGCAACCCAAACCCCTCATGTTGACACCGACTACCTAAAAGCCGGCAGAAATTGCCCCGCTGCCTTCCTTCCGACAGCCACGCCCCAGCGTCTATTGGGCAAGGAGAAGCCCCCGAACCACCGTCCTGGGCCTTTAACCCTAACTCTATTCATGCTTAACCTGTCTCACCCAAGGGTGAGTTGCACCCCTCACTCCCTCTATCCTTACGCAAATCCCTTTCGAAAAGCCAGCTGCAATCTGATGCTTACTAAGCCAGGTCTGTTTTTGTTCGCCCAACGGTCAGAGACGGGATCCCGAGCAGAAGCTTTCGCTGCCGTCGCTTCTGGGGATCGGTGCCCCTCAGCTTGCCTCCGCCCCAGGCAGATCTGAGGACTACCGGCACCCCTAGCGCAATTCAGGTTTCTGCCGCCAAAGAGGTGAGGCTGCCCCAAGCGCCAGAGCAGCCAGAAGCATCAAGCTCCCCCACTGGCGACCCGCAGGGCTTGGGTTCATCTTGCCCTTCTAGTAGCAGGACACTGCCGGATGCCCCTTAATGTACCAGCGCCACGGGAGCTCCGCACCGCGGGTAATGCCGATGCGGGTGGTCTGGACAATGGGGAACTGTGCCTCCCAGGCAGGGGATCCCTCCAGCCAAATGCCTTCCTGGCCGACTGCCACCGGCTCCAGCCGCCAGCCGTTGTGGGATCCGTCAATGCGCAACGCCTGACAGAGTAGGCCCGGACCCGCCGCCACCCGCGCCGGTTTCATGCGCTTATTGGCCGGGATCCACTCCGGCAGGCAATCCAACTGGGCTGCGCGGATTAGAACGGCTGACGCGATCCCCTCTGCGTCGGTGACGATGTTCAGACAGTGGTAGAGGCCGTAGATGCGATAGACGTAGAGATGCCCTGGCGGCCCAAACATCACCTGGTTGCGGCGGGTCTTACGGCGATAGGCGTGGCAGGCCGGATCCCCAGCTGTGTAGGCTTCTGTTTCCACAATCTGGGCCCGCACCTGCAGCCCATCGGCAAATTGTCGCACCAGCACCATGCCTAGCAGAGCAGGCGCTACCACCGGCGCTGGCTGGCTCAGCCAGTCCCTAGCGTCCACCGTAGGCTCACTAGCCCTCAGCCCCCTGCCACAGCAGGGACAATGCTCACCTCATCTCCATCCTGCAGAGGGGTGTCGGATCCTTTCAGGAAGCGAATGTCTTCGCTGTTAACGTAAAGATTGACAAAGCGGCGCAATTCTCCCCTCTCATCGCACAGCCGCGCCTTGATGCCTGGATAGTTTTGCTCCAAAGCCTCCAGCAGTTCACGGATGGTGGATCCCTCGCAACTCACCACCTCCTGGTTCCGGGTGAGCGCCCGCAGCGTGGTGGGAATTAACACCTTGACTGCCATAAGCCCAGTGCTTCGTCCATCGACCAACATTAGAAGACTAGGGTAGCAGCACCCTGTCAATGCCGTGAATTGTTCACGTTGGCCCCCTTGACCCGAAGGCGGGTCTGTAGGAAGGCGGGTCTGTAACAGGAAAGTTCTTGGGGGATCCCCCCTCTTCAAACCGAGGCCTCCTGCCAGTCCAGCCGCTCCAGGGTGCGGGCCCGCTCCAGCGCCTGTTCAAAGCTCTCCAGCTTGGGCGAAATTACCAGCGGGTGGCCCACATGCGCCTGCACCGCCTCCTGGGTTTTCAAGCCATTGCCGGTAATATAGGCTACCGTAATCGCCTCGGGATCGAGCTGGCCGGCTTCGGCCAGGCGTTTGAGCACGGCAACGGTGGTGCCGCCAGCCGTCTCGGTGAAGATGCCCTCAGTCTCGGCTAGGAGCTTGATGCCGGCAATGATCTCGGGATCCGTGGCCGTCTCGATCTGGCCGCCGGTCTTGCGGGCAATCTCCAGGGCATAGATGCCATCAGCAGGGTTGCCGATGGCAATGGATTTGGCGATGGTGTTCGGCTTAACGGGAGTAACAAAATCCCGCCCCTCGCGGAAGGCCTGGGCGATGGGCGCACAGCCCCGGGCCTGGGCGCCGTGGAAAATAACCGGCTTTTCTGCCACCAGGCCCACCTTCACGAACTCCTGAAAACCTTTGTAAACCTTGGTGTACAGGGATCCCGACGCTAGCGGGATCACTACCTGATCCGGCAGTTGCCAGCCTAGTTGCTCCGCCACCTCGTAGGCTAAGGTTTTCGAGCCTTCTGCGTAGTAGGGGCGTAGGTTGATGTTGACAAAGCCCCAGCCGTAGCGATCCGCCACCTCGGCGCAGAGGCGGTTCACCTGGTCGTAGTTGCCCTCCACGGCCATGACGGTGGGCCTGTAGATGAGGGATCCCAGTACCTTGCCTGCCTCCAGATCCGCCGGGATGAAGATAGTGCACTCTAGGCCAGCATGGGCGGCAATGGCAGCCGTGGAGTTGGCCAAATTGCCCGTGCTGGCGCAAGAGACCGTGGTAAAGCCCAGCTCCTTGGCGCGGGTCAAGGCTACCGACACCACCCGATCCTTGAAGCTGAGGGTAGGCATGTTGACGGCATCGTTCTTGAGGTAGAGGTTTTTTAACCCCAGTCGCCGCCCCAGCCGCTCCGCTTTCACTAGGGGAGTCATGCCGGTGCCGACATCGATAGGGCGCTCCGAAACCACCGGCAGGAAAGGCCGATAGCGCCAGATAGACAGCGGCCCGGCTTGGATGCTCTGCCGGCTGACGACGCTCTTGAGCCAGTCGTAGTCGTAGACCACTTCCAGGGGGCCAAAACACAGGTCGCACACGTGCTTGGCGACCGGCTCGTACTCGGCCCCACATTCGCGGCAGCGCAAACGGCTAAAGCCCACCTGCGGGTTACGCAAGGCAGAGTTGGAGGGCAAATCAGCAGAGCCAAGCAGGCGTTGGGAAAGGGTTGGCGTCATAGGAAGCCTTCAGCGAGAGAAAGGGATGGATCTGGCTTACCCAGCCCGAGGTCAATCCTATCACCCGCGATCTAGCCCGTCAACCAAACCCGACTAAAATAGTCTGGATTTGGCTCTGGCCAAGAGGCAGGAAGGTTCCTACCCTGGAGTGTCAAGTGACGAGCAAGGGACTGGCTGGCGCTGCTGGGGTCAAGGGCCCCCACAATCTCAGGCGTTGCCCCTCTCGCTAAACTGGAAAAACAAGCTGAAACAATCTGATGCCCTTTGGGATCCCGGTACTCACCAGCAGAAGCCAGCGTATGCTCAAAGTCGGACGGGACAACGTGGACTTTCTTGACCACTACGACGTGATCGTCGTGGGTGGGGGGCACGCCGGCTGTGAAGCGGCCCTAGCGTCAGCGCGACTGGGCTGTAGGACCTTGATGCTGACGTTGAACTTGGACAAGATTGCCTGGCAGCCTTGTAACCCCGCCGTGGGTGGCCCGGCCAAGTCGCAACTGGTGCATGAGATTGACGCCCTCGGCGGTGAGATGGGCAAAGTTACCGACCGCACCTATTTGCAAAAGCGGGTGCTCAATCGCTCGCGGGGCCCAGCAGTATGGGCCTTGCGGGCGCAAACCGACAAGCGGGAGTACGCGCGGGTGATGCGCTCGGTGGTAGAAAACCAGCCCAACCTGAGCCTTCGGGAGGGCACTGTCACCGACCTAGTGCTGGGGCGCAACGACGAAGTAGTGGGCGTGGTTACCCATTTCGGCAGTGTCTTTGGCTGTCGGGCGGTGATCCTGACCACGGGCACCTTTCTGGGAGGGCGCATCTGGATTGGCCGCCACTGGCAACCTGCTGGACGTGCGGGGGAATTTGCCGTCGAAGGCCTGACTGACACCCTGCGCCAACTAGGCTTTGAGACAGGCCGGCTGAAGACGGGCACCCCTGCCCGCGTGGATCGCCGCAGCGTTGATTTCTCCGTGATGGAGCGGCAGCCAGGGGATCCAGACCTACGCTGGTTTAGCTTTGACCCAGAGGTGTGGGTGCCGCGGGAGCAGATGGACTGCTACCTCACCTACACCACGCCGGAGACGCACCGCATCATCCGGGAAAACCTCCACGAGACTCCTGTCTACGGCGGTTGGGTGGAGGCCAAAGGGCCACGCTACTGCCCCAGCATTGAAGACAAGATCGTGCGCTTTGCCGACAAGGAGAGACACCCTGTCTTTATCGAACCCGAGGGGCGGGATCTGCCGGAGCTCTACATCCAAGGGTTCTCGACGGGGATGCCCGAGAAGATCCAGATCCAAATGTTGCGCTCCTTGCCCGGCCTAGAGCGGTGCGTGATGCTGCGGCCTGCCTACGCGGTGGAATACGACTATCTGCCGGCCACCCAGCTCTATCCCACCCTGATGACCAAGAAGGTGCAGGGGCTCTTCTGCGCCGGCCAGATCAACGGCACCACCGGCTACGAAGAAGCAGCAGCCCAGGGGCTCATTGCCGGGATCAACGCCGCCCGGTTGGTGCAAGGCAAACCCTTAGTCACGCTGCCGCGCGAGTCCAGCTACATCGGCACCCTCATTGACGACCTCTGCACCAAAGAGCTGCGGGAGCCCTACCGCATGCTCACCAGCCGCTCCGAATACCGCCTTATCCTGCGCGCCGACAACGCCGACCAGCGCCTCACTCCTTTAGGGCGAGAGTTGGGCCTCATCGACGACCGCCGCTGGGATCTCTTCCAGGCCAAGCAGGCTCGTATTGCCGCCGAGATTGAGCGCCTGGAAACCCAGCGGGTTAAGGCCCACGACCCCGCCGGGATCCACCTCAGCCGACTGACTGGCCAGGGGATCAAAGGATCCGCCACCTTAGCTGAGCTCCTGCGCCGCAACCAGATCCACTACGCCAACCTGCTGGAGCTGGGGTTGGGAAATGAGGAGCTGGATCCCTTTGAGCAGGAGGCAGCGGAAATTGCCGTCAAATACAGCGGCTACATCCAGCGGCAACAAGCCCAGATCGAGCAGGTGAGCAAGCAGTACCACCGCCCCCTGCCTCCCGATCTGGACTACCACTCCATCCCCACCCTCTCCAAAGAGTCGCGGGAGAAACTGGCAGCAGTCCGGCCTCTGACCGTAGGCCAGGCCGCTCGCATTGGCGGCGTCAACCCTGCCGACATCAACGCCTTGCTCATCTACCTCGAGGTGAGACAGCGTCAGAGAGCGACGGCAGAACCTGTTGGCAGCTCGCGGTAATCTTTGCGCCCAGCCGTGTAGAGAGCAGGGATCTCCTCCAGCGCCATGCGCGAAGCCACGCCCAAATCCAAGGGGGAGACCTCCCCGCGCAGCCAGTGACAGAGGCCGGCTGCCCCAATCATGGCGGCGTTGTCGGTACAGAGGGCAACAGGCGGGATCACCACCCGCAGGCCCTTTTGCTGGCCCGCTTCCAGAAGGCGAGCGCGCAGCTCCCGGTTGGCAGCTACCCCGCCAGTCAGCAGCAGGGTTGAGAGGCCAAGAGCTTCGGCGCAGGCCACTGCTTTTTCCGTGAGGACGCGCGTTAGGCAGGCCTGAAAGCTGGCGGCAATGTCGGCAATGGGCAGCTCCTGGCCTTCCTGCTGCAAGTGCTGGACGAGGCGCAGCACAGCCGTCTTCAGGCCACTGAAGCTGGTGTCGTAGGGGTGGTCCAGCTTGCCTTCCGGCAGGGGAAAGCGATGGGGATCCCCTTGTTGCGCCCAGCGGTCGATCTGGGGCCCCCCCGGGTAGCCCAGCCCCAACAGCCGCGCCACCTTATCAAAGGCTTCGCCGGCAGCGTCGTCGCGGGTGCGGCCCATCGTCTGGTACTCCCCGTAATCCTTCATCCAGATCAAGCTGGTGTGGCCTCCCGAAACCAAAAGGCACAGGCAGGGAGGTTGCAAGTCGACTGTGGCCAAAAAGCCGCTGAAGAGATGGCCCTCCAGGTGATGTACCCCAATCAAGGGCTTATCGTAGAGCAGCGCCAAGGTCTTGGCCGCCATCAGCCCCACCAGCAGGGATCCCACCAGGCCCGGCGCACAAGTTACGGCAATGGCATCCACCTCGGCTACGCCTAGCCCGGCCTGCTGCAGCGCTGACTCGAGCACAAAGGGCAGAGTTTCCACATGGCGGCGGGAGGCCACCTCCGGCACCACACCTCCGTAGGCTGCATGGAGGTCGATCTGGCTAGCCACCACCGAGCTGAGCTGCCGCGGGGCAAAGGTTGGCCAGGTTGGCTCCGCCTCCACCACCGCCACAGCCGTTTCGTCGCAACTGGTTTCAATGGCAAGGACACAGGCCATGGGAAAAAGGGGTGGGAATGCCTCAGGATCCTTAAGAATTGTGTGAGCTAAAACCCGAGCTCCCTCCGGATAAGGCGCTCAGGAGTATGATACTAACCGTTTGGTGCTCGTTGCTTCACTGAGCATTCCTCCCCATTGAGTCCCTAGCTCAAGGACACATCCTGCCATGCGAACCCTTTTGAGTCTCCTTTTGGCCCTTTGCCTAGCGCTTGGTTTTACCCAGGCAGTGCAGGCAGAGCCCTTGATTGGCTTGAAGCCTTGTAGCGAAGTTCCTGCTTTCCAGGCTCTACGAGATCAGCGCCTGAGCAGCCTCGAAGAGAAAATCCGCAACGCTAGCCCTGAGTTGGCTCCCCTTTACCAGCAACAGTTGGTCCAAACCGAAAAGCGTTTTGAGCGCTACAGCAAGCTGCTCTGTGGCGAAGAAGGCTTGCCTCACCTGGTTACCGATGGCCGCTGGAGCCATGCAGGTGAGTTTCTCATCCCTGGCTTACTTTTCCTCTACCTTGCCGGCTGGTTGGGCTGGGCAGGCCGCTCCTACCTAATTGCCGTTCGCGATAGCGAGGAGCCGGAGATGAAAGAAAGTATCATCGACGTTCCCTTGGCGCTGCGCTGTTTCCTCACGGCTTTGGCCTGGCCTGCCGCTGCTTTCAAGGAAATTGCCAGCGGTGAAATTCAAGAGCCAGAGGAGGCTATCCCTGTCTCTCCTCGCTGAGGAAGGAACTGAGTCAACCCATTCCCTGTGAGAGGTCGATATGGCTGACTTCACCAAATTTCTCACCACCGCTCCAGTAGCCCTCATTTTGTTTTCCAGCTTCTTCCTTGCCCTGTTTATTGAGATCAATCGCTTCTTCCCTGACATTTTGACGTTCTAAATATCTAAATAAAGGGGTAGGGATCCCCACAGAGCCTCGGGGATCCCTGCTTCTCTTAGCCTGGACACAAGATTGCCTCATGCCTGAGTCCCCTGTCGACACTGCTCTCTCTGGTAAGGAACACATCACGGCCCCAGAAGGGGATCCGCAAATTGGCAACCTCCAGACACCGATTAACCACGCGCCTGCCGTTCGTCTCTTCCTAAGTTGGCTGCCGATCAACCGACCGGGAGCCAGTCCTATCTGGCGGGGTCTGGAAATTGGTATGGCCCACGGCTATTGGCTGGTGGGGCCCTTTGCCAAGCTCGGGCCTTTGCGCAACGAGCCTATTGGCCTGCTGAGTGGCTTCCTGGGAGCTTGTGGTCTCATTTTGATCCTGACGGCGGCCCTCTCTCTCTACGGCACCGTCTCCTCGCCGCGCCATGGCGGGCCAGTCCAGGGATCCCAGGCCTGGAGCGAATTGGCTGCCGGCTTTTTAATAGGGGGAATGGGAGGAGCCATCGTTGCCTACCTGCTGTTGCTCAATGGCGATCTCCTGTTTCCCCCCTTTCGCTAATTTCCAATTTTTGTCAGCAGCCGTGAGCGATCCACTCCTTGGACTTGATCCCAGTTCCGAAAGATTGCCGTCGACCGAGATCCGTCGCCTGTCGCCGGCTGCCTTAGCTTACTTGGGGGATGCCATTTACGAACTCCACGTGCGGCGGCAACAGTTGTTTCCCCCAGATCGCTTAGAGCGCTACCATCAGCGGGTGGTGAGGCGGGTGTGCGGCTCGGCTCAGGCCAAGCTGCTGTTAGCGCTGCTACCATATCTCAGCCCTGAAGAGCAGGCTATTGTCTGCTGGGGCCGCAATGGTTGCGGTCGCCCACCTCGGCATCTGCCCCTAGCCGACTATCAAAATGCCAGTGGCCTGGAAACCATCCTGGGCTACCTCTACCTCACCAATCCCGACCGCTTGCGCTCCATTCTTGCCCTCACCGATGTTTTGGCTGAGATGATTTAGGTCTTCCTCTCATGCCTAAGCCTTCTCGCCTACGCAAGTTGCGGCGACCCATGGAGCCCAAGCCCGAAGAGGAACAAGAGATTATCTACGGTCGCCAGACTTTACTGGCGGCCCTGCGGAGCGGTGCTACCCTCAACCGGGTTTGGGTGGTGCCGAGGCTACGGTATAGCCCCCAGTTTTTGTCGCTCTTGGAGGAGGCCAAAGCGCGCGGCACGGTTATTGATGAGGTCTCTCCCCAGCGACTAAACCTCCTTACGGGTGGAGCTAACCATCAGGGGATCGCCGCCCAGGCTACCCCTTATCGATACGTGGATCTAGAAGAGCTGGTGGAGCGCAGCCGCCAGGCTAGCCCCCAGCCGGTGCTGGTGGTGCTAGACGGGATTCAGGATCCCCACAACCTAGGAGCTATTGCCCGTAGCGTGGAGGCGTTTGGCATGCAGGGGATGGTGATCCCGCAGCGGCGGGCGGCAGGGGTGACCGCGACAGTGATGAAGGTGGCAGCTGGCGCCCTCTCCACCCTGCCCGTGGCGCGGGTGGTGAACTTAAATCGCGCTCTAGAGTACCTTAAAGAGCAAGGGTTTTGGATCTATGGCACCACCAGCCAGGGAGCTGCCCCCGTCTATAGCGCCGACTTTCGCCGACCCGTCGCCTTGGTGATTGGATCGGAAGGGGAAGGCATTAGCCTGCTTACCCAGCGCCACTGCGACCAACTGCTGTCGATTCCCTTATCGGGCCGCACGGAAAGCTTGAATGCTTCGGTAGCAGCGGGCATCGTCCTCTACGAGATCCACCGGCAGCGCTCCCCTCACCAGCTCAAGCGCACTGAAACATTTCTCAACAAATTCTCAACAAACGCAGTAGAATCTAAGTGACTGCAGGCCACTTCTTAGCGGGGGATCGATCCTGTGAGCAACCCTTTGACTAGTCTTCTGAAGAGGTTGATCAGCCTCTTGGATAGGCTGCGCGGCTTAGCGGTTTGGATTGAGATTGCCACCGACGACTGCACCTACTATTACGGCCCCTTTGCTAGCCTGGAGGAAGCAGAAGCGCACAAAGGCAACTACATCGCCGACCTGAAGGCGGAAGGGGTTCAGAAGATCGAGGTTCAGGTAAAGAAAATGCGCCAGCCACAGGCGCTGACAGTGGCTCGCACCTCTTCGCAGGCGGGTTCTTGAGGGCCGTCATGGTTTACCAGATAACTGTCCATCACCGGGGCCAAACCTACCGCTTTCCTGCGGCGGCGGAGCAGACGGTTTTACAGGCGGCTCTTGAACACGGCTTAGAGCTGCCCTCTTCCTGCCAAGCAGGTGTCTGCACCACCTGTGCAGGGCGACTGAAGTCGGGAACCGTGGCCCAGCCTAACGCCATGATCGGGCCAGAGCTCAAGGCTCAGGGGTTTGTCCTGCTGTGCGTGGCCTATCCTACCTCTGATCTCGAGGTGGAAACAGATCAGGAGGAAGAGGTCTATCGTTTGCAGTTTGGCCGCTAGCCCTGTCCTCCTTGCTTGGCGCGAGTTCAGCGTGAGGAACCTGTGAAGCTACATTTTCTGCGTCTAGCTTTGCCCCTGAGTTTGCCACTTTCTGCTTCTCAACTGGAGGGATCTCTTCTCCACCAAGTCGCCCGAGAGCTGGGGCAAACGGCCCGCCTCCTGCGCTGGAGTCTGACGGCGGTGGAGGGGGATAGGGTTTGGGTAGAGGTGGTGGCTACTACCGACAATGGCTACTAGATTCACGCTTAGCCAGCTTCTAGCCCCCTCTAGGGGGTTGGGAGCCAACAAGCTGATAGCTACCAGCAGTGCCCTCGTTAGCTTTTCTCGTTTAGCCAATGTCTGTATCTGAACCAGCTTCACCAGCTCCAACTTTGGCCGAGCAGCGCCCCCCTGTCGCCCTCACCATTGCCGGATCCGATAGCGGCGGCGGAGCCGGCATTCAAGCGGATCTGCGCACTTTTGCCTTCCAGCGGGTTCATGGCACTTCCGCCCTCACCTGCGTAACTGCCCAGAATACCCTGGGGGTCAACCGCGTGGATGCGCTGCCGCCAGAGGCAGTGGCTGCTCAAATTGAAGCGGTGGTGCAGGACATTGGGGTGCAAGGGATCAAAACCGGCATGTTGCTCAATGCCGAGATCGTGCGCGAGGTGGCCCGCCAAGTGGAGCGCTGGGCGCTGCAGCCACTGGTGGTAGATCCGGTAATGGTCTCCCGCACGGGGGCCAAGCTGCTGGCGGAGGAGGCCATCCAGGCCATCCGCGAGCGGCTAATTCCCCTGGCTCAGGTTGTTACCCCCAACCGCTACGAAGCCCAGATTTTGGCGGGGATGGAACTGCAGTCGCTGGCGGATATGGAGACGGCGGCCCGCTGCATCCACGCCCTAGGCTGTAAGGCTGTACTGGTCAAGGGGGGAGGCATGCCGGGAGAACTGCAGGGGGTGGACGTGTGGTTTGACGGCGAGCGGCTCGAGGTGCTCAAAAGCGAGCGGATCCCCACCCGCCACACCCACGGCACCGGCTGCACCCTCTCGGCAGCCATTGCGGCGCAACTGGCTTGGGGGAAGGATCCCCTGACGGCAACGCTGCTGGCCAAGGCCTATGTTACCGAAGCCCTGCGGCATCCTTTGGCCATTGGGGCCGGTCAGGGACCGGTGGGTCACTTCTACCCCCTTCTGGCCTCCTCTAGCTCCGACTAAAGCAGCGTCCGCACGTCCACCACTTTGCCGCTCACTGCTGCTGCCGCCACCATGGCCGGGCTCATGAGCAGAGTGCGCCCTGTGGGGGATCCCTGGCGGCCCTTAAAGTTGCGGTTGGAGGAAGAGGCGCTAATCTGCCGCCCTACCAAGCGGTCTGGGTTCATAGCCAAGCACATGGAGCAGCCGGGATCCCGCCACTCAAACCCTGCTGCCTCAAAGATTTCCCGCAAGCCTTCCTGTTCGGCCTCCTGCTTGACCCGCTCGGAGCCAGGCACCACAAACGCTTTCACTCCAGGCGCTACCCGCCGGCCTTTGGCAACCTTGGCTGCCTCCCGCAAATCGCTCAAGCGACCATTGGTGCAGCTGCCAATAAAGCAGACATCTACCGGCGTGCCTACAATGGGATCCCCTGGCCGCAAGCCCATGTAGGCGTAGGCTTCCCTAGCCAGCTCCCGCTCACTTTCTGGCAGCTCCTCGGGAGCCGGGATCCGCTCGTCCACCCCAATGTTTTGGCCGGGGGTAATCCCCCAGGTAACCGTGGGAGCGATCTCGGAGGCCTGAAACACTACCACGTCGTCATAGACAGCTTCGGGGTCACTGGCTAGGCTTTGCCACCAGGCCACAGCCTCTTCCCAATCGGATCCCTGAGGAGCAAACTCCCGCCCCCGCAAATACTCAAAGGTCACGGCGTCGGGATTGACATAGCCGCAGCGGGCTCCTCCTTCGATGGACATGTTGCAGAGGGTCATGCGTTCTTCCATGCTCATCGCCTCGACAGTGCTGCCGCCGTACTCGTAGGCGTAGCCCACCCCGCCTTTGACCCCCAGCTTGCGGATGATGTGCAGGATCACATCCTTGGCGTAAACCCCCGGCCCCAACGTGCCCTGCACCTCGATGCGACGCACCTTGAGCTTGGACAAGGCCAGAGTTTGGGTGGCCAGCACGTCCCGCACCTGGCTGGTGCCGATGCCAAAGGCAATGGCTCCAAAGGCGCCGTGGGTAGAAGTGTGGCTATCGCCGCAGGCAATGGTCATCCCCGGCTGCGTCAGCCCCAGCTCCGGCGCAATCACATGCACGATCCCCTGCCGGCCGGAGCCGCTGTTGTAGAAGCGGATGCCGTATTGGCGACAGTTGCGCTCTAGCTCCTGGATCATCTCCTCCGCCAAGGGATCCGCAAAAGGTCGCGTCCGGTTGTCGGTGGGGATAATGTGATCTACCGTCGCCACCGTCCGCTCTGGAAAAAGAACTGGCAGATTGCGCTCCCGCAGCATGGCAAAAGCCTGGGGACTGGTGACCTCGTGGATGAGGTGTAGCCCAATGAACAACTGCGTCTGCCCTGAGGGCAAGATCCGCACCGTATGGGCGTCCCAGACTTTGTCAAACAACGTCCTCTCGCTCATCTTCTTCTTGGGCCCGCAGCCAAGCTAATTTTTAGTCTGAACTACAGAGCTTTAATGTTCCACCGGTTATCAGGGCCTGTTTCCTGGCTAGGCTAGCTAGCAATTCTAGGGGGATCGAGAGGGTGGGGATCCGGCTCCAGCAGAATCCCAGTGGGAGCAAACTGGGTTACCCAGAAGTCCACCTCCGGAAAGCGGCGGCGCAGGCTCTCGCAGGCTTGAGCAGCCCCCTCCAGGCTAGCCATAAGCCCAAACACTGTCGGCCCCGAGCCCGACATCAGGGATCCCAACGCCCCTACCTCCAGCAGGGCCTGGCGCAATTTTCCTACGATAGCGTACTCGGCCAAAACTGGCTGCTCCAGGTCGTTGCGCAAACTGCGGGCCAAGGCCAGCAGATCCCGACGCTCCAGAGCAGCGAGGACTTGGGGCAAGGTCGACAGAGAGGATCCCGCAGAAGGCAAGGAAGCGGCACGGTGAGCGCGAAAGGCTTGATAGGCCCAGGCAGTGGAGATCCCAAGGCGCTTGGGCTTGGCCAACAGCAGGGGGATCCCTTCCCAGTCGGCCAGCGGCTGTAAAACTTCTCCCCGTCCTGTGGCTAGCTGGGTGCCCCCCAGCACGCAAAAGGGAATGTCGG
>NZ_JANSHU010000013.1:0-61408 GCF_047461755.1 Synechococcus sp. R65.1
AGCGCCGGCTGTGCGGGGCTAGTGCTTCCCCAGGTTTCCTGACTCTACTTCCCCTGGCCCCAGCGCCAGGGGTTTTTCTTTCAGGACATACTGGGCGTATTGAGCAAAGAAGACTCCCAGGGGAGCAGTGCTGGATATTCCCATAGTCAAGATTCGGCCTCTAAGTCCAGAACGAGTTGCCCAAATGGCGGCGGGAGAGGTGATCGACTCCCTGGAGGCAGCCCTGCGGGAATTAATAGAAAACGCCCTCGATGCCCAGGCCAGCCGCGTTCAGGTAGATCTTTGGCCAAGCCGCTGGCAGGTGCGGGTAGCCGATAACGGCCAAGGGATCCCAGGCTCGGAGTTGGAGCAGGTAGCCCGTCGCCATACCACGAGCAAGTGGGACGGGCGCAGCCTAGGGTTTCGCGGAGAAGCTCTGCACAGCCTAGCCCGCTTGGGATCCCTGACCATCCAGACCCGTCATGCCACCGATGAGCATGGCTGGCTGGCCACCTACGACCAGCAGGGGGAGTTGATCCACAAGCAGCCAGCAGCCACCGCTTTAGGGACAGTCGTGACGGTGGCGGATTTGTTTGCTAGCTGGCCCCTGCGCCGCTGTCCCCCGCCCCAGACGCGCTCGCTCCTAACCTTGGTCCAGAACGCTGCACTAGCCCATCCAGGGGTTAGCTGGCAAGTCTGCCAGGAGGGGCAGCTGCTACTTAGTCTTTGGCCGGGCCAATCTCTGCAGGATCTGCTCCTGCAAATGTTGCCGCAGGTGGAGCCTTCCGATCTGCGCTACCGGCGCATTCAAGAGGGGGATAGCGACTGGGAGTTGGTGGTGGGCTTGCCGGATCGCCTGCATCGCCCTCGCCCCGATTGGATCCGGGTAGCCGTCAATGGCCGCTTTGTGCAGATGTTGGAGTGGCAACGGTTAATCCAGTCAGTCTTTCAACACGCCTTGCCCCGCCACCGCCATCCTCTGGTAGTGGTGCACCTGCGCCTGCCACCTGAACAGGTGGACTGGAACCGCCATCCAGCTAAGAGCGAGCTCTATCTACAGGAGCCGCAGAAGCGACAGGAGCAATTGCGCCAGTACCTGCAGGATCTTCTGCACGCAGGCTCTGCCCAGTCCAGCCGCCGCTCTCTTCATCTCCTCCGCGCCAGCGAGTCCAAGTCGCTCTACCGGGTTTCAGCTCCCTCCGCTGCCGGCTGCTCCCTGCCTCCCCTAAAGGCGCTGGCCCAACTGTACCGAACCTACATTCTAGCGGAGCACCCCCAGGGGCTGTGGCTAGTGGAGCAACACCTGGCCCACGAGCGAGTGCGCTATGAGGAGATTCAACGGCACTGGCAGCTAGTGGAGCTCGAGGCACCGGTGATGCTGCGGGGATTGTCTTCCCAGGCCGTGGAGCAGTTGGAACAGTTGGGGCTAGAGCCGGAACCCTTTGGCCCCGCTACGTATTTGGTGCGCCGCCTGCCGCTAGCTCTCTGCTCTGAAGATCCCGAAGAGGTGCAGGGATCCCTTCTGGAACTCAGCCGCTGTGCGGATCTAGAAGCAGCTCAGGTGGCCCTGGCCTGTCGTGGTGCCTTGCGCAATGGGGTCCCACTTACCCTGGAGCAGATGCAGCAGTTGCTGGATGCCTGGCAGCGCACGGCTAACCCCCACACCTGTCCCCATGGCCGTCCAGTCTATCTAGTTTTGGCCGAAGCCGACTTGGCCCGCTACTTTCGCCGCCGCTGGGGGATCTGCGACCGCCCCCTCTCTGACCCCAAGCTGGGATCCCTGCGGCTGGGAGACAGTTTGGCCGCTCAAGTGCGTCGTTCAGCCGGGTTGCCGGTGTTAGATCCCACGGACGAGGTCCACTCTGCCCCTCTATAATTTCAGGGGTGTCAAGCTGCTGGAACGGTCCTATGGCTTCCTATCTCAGAACCCCAGAAGAAACCTGGCTGCAGCGCCATGCGCGCCCAATCTTGGTCTTCTTGTCCAGCTTGGGAGTTCTGTTAACAGCCTACCTTACCTACACCAAGCTGACGGAGCAGCCTGCTGCCTTCTGCGGGGGGGATGGGGGGTGTAACCTGGTGCTCTCCAGTCGGTGGGCAGAGTTTTTGGGGATCCCAACCGCAGCCATTGGCCTGCTGGGGTTTCTAGCCGTCTTGGCCCTGGCAGGGCTGCCGGAAGAGATCCCAGGAGTGAAGCGGTGGCGATGGCCAGCCCTGTTTGGCTTGGTTTCCGCCATGACTGTCTTTGAGATGTATATGCTTTACCTGATGGTGGCGGTGCTACGGCAATTCTGCCTGTACTGCACGGCAGCGATGGGGTTGGTAGCGGGGCTGTGGCTCGTCACGGTGTTTGGCCACCGCTGGCTGGACTGGGCCAAGCTGGCTTTCAGTTACATTCTCGTGGGCCTGTTTACGTTGGTAGTTACCCTTGGGGTGTACGCCAAGCAGGCTCCTCCGCCCAGCCCCCTAGCGGCAGGCTTAGCAGCCCACCTGCGCAAGATTGGCGCCACCATGTACGGGGCCTATTGGTGCCCCCACTGCCAAGAGCAGAAGGCCTTGTTTGGGTCGGCCTTTGCCCAGATACCCTACGTGGAGTGCTCGCCCAACGGGCCCGGCACGCCTCAGGTTGAGGAATGTACGAAGGCAGGGATCACCAGCTATCCCACTTGGATTATCAATGGCCGCAGTTACGTGGGACTCCGCTCGCTGGAAGCTTTGGCCGTAGCTTCTGGGTACTCCCCCAAGGCGGAGGAAGAGCAGGATTGACCGCTCTGAAGACTGATACAACACTGGACAAAGGCGGACTTTTCCACAACCCCTAGCTAGGAGCGGGGTTTATCTCCACTGCCTCACTGGAGGGATCTTTACGGGATCACTTCCCGTCGAGCTGTCCTTTTCTTGAGGGTTGCGCCCGTTGCCTACACAGAAACCACGCCGGGTTTGGGCTGCTGGAAAAGTTCGGCTAGAGTCAGAATTAGTAGCTGCGTTTACTTCTTGCCAGGATCCCCATGCTTGTTGCGGCTGCCACGGAAGCACACCTAGAACCCGTTGATTTGGATCGCTTGCTCACGCCTGAAATCCAGCGGCCAGCTCGCTACTTGGGCAAAGAATTCGGGGCTGTCCATCGCCCTTGGGACTCGGCACGGGTGCGTTGGGTGCTAAGTTACCCGGAGCTGTACGAGGTGGGGGCTTCCAACCTGGGCCACATCATCCTCTACAACATCCTCAACGCCCAGCCAGACCAGTTGTGCGACCGCACCTACTTGCCAGGCCCGGATCTGGCGGCTCGGATGCGGCAGCTGGGGATCCCGCTGTTTGCCGTAGAATCGCGTCGCCCCCTGCGCGCTTTCCACATCGTCGGCTTTAGCCTGGCCTATGAGCTGGGGGGCACCAACATCTTAGAGATGCTGGATCTGGCCGGGATCCCGCTCAAGTGGTGGGAACGGCAAGCCTTTACCCCACAAGAGTGTCCCCTCATCTTTGCCGGTGGGCCGACTGCCACCTCCAACCCAGAGCCCTTTGCCGACTTTTTCGATTTCTTCGTCTTCGGGGATGGGGAAGAGGTGCTGCCGGAAATTGGTCAGGTGCTGGCCGGATCCCTGCACAAGCCCCGCCGGGAGGTGCTCTTGGAGCTGGCCCAGGTGCCAGGAGTGTATGTGCCGCAGTTTTACGAGGGGATCCCCCCGCGGCCCATTGTGCCTGGGGTGCCGGAGCGCATTCGTCGCCGCGTAGCGCTGCCCCAACTGCAGTACTCCATTGGTCTAGTACCGCTGGTGGCCACTGTCCACGACCGCCTGGTGGTGGAAGTGCGACGTGGCTGTACCCGCGGCTGTCGCTTTTGCCAACCCGGCATGCTCACCCGCCCTGCCCGCGATGTCGATCCGGAAGCGGTAGTGGAGGCGGTGGTGCAGGGCTTGCGCAAGACCGGCTACAACGAGTTTTCTCTTTCTTCTCTCAGCTGCTCTGACTACCTTTCCCTGCCAGCGGTGGGAGCAGAGCTACATAACCGTCTCCTTGGCCAGCACATTGCCCTTTCCCTGCCCAGCCAGCGGGTGGATCGCTTTGATGAGAACATTTCCGCCATCATGAAGGGATCCCGCCGCTCGGGGCTGACCTTTGCTCCGGAGGCCGGCACGCAACGGCTGCGGGACATCATCAACAAGGGCCTTAGCGATGCTGACCTCATTCGCGGCATTCGCACTGCAGTCCAGGAGGGCTGGGACAAAATTAAGCTCTACTTCATGATTGGCCTGCCCGGCGAGACTGACGACGATGTGATTGGGATTGCCCGCACGGTCGAGATGCTGCAGCGAGAATGTGCGGCCCTGGGCCGCAAGCGGGTGGAGTTTACCCTCACCCTCTCCAACTTTGTCCCCAAGCCCCACACGCCCTTCCAGTGGCACCGGGTGGACTACGCTGACGTGCGGCGCAAGCAGGATCTGCTGCAAAGGGAACTGCGGCGGCTGCGGGGAGTCAAGGCCCACTTTACCGATATTCGCTTTAGCATCCTGGAGGACTTGATTGGCAAAGGGGATCGCTCCCTGGGCCGCATGATCGAGCAGGCCTGGCGAGCTGGCGCCGGCTTGGATGCCTGGTGGGAAAACATCGACGCCGCCTATGCCGCCTGGGTGAAGGCCTACTGCGGCGAGGCGGTAGATCCCAGCGCCGATCCAGTGGCCCTCTGCGCCTATCTCCCGATGCGCGAATTTGGCCTGGAGGATCCCTTGCCCTGGGATCACATCGATACCGGCATCGACAAGCAATGGCTGCAGAAAGACTACCGCCGCGCCCTAGAAGCGATCACGGTAGAAGACTGCTCCTTCGAGAAGTGCTCCGCCTGCGGCGTCTGCGGTCCCGGCTTTGGTCACAACATTGTCATCCCGCCCCCGCCCGTTCCGCCCTTGCAAAGCCGCCCCACCCACACCCCCGATCCTCTCGAGCCAGAGCCGCCTGCCCAGCGTTTCCGCATCACCTACAGCAAAACCGGGGATCTGCGTTGGCTAGGCCACCTGGATCTCATGCGCCTATGGGAGCGGGCCTGTCGGCGCGCCGGCTTGCCCCTAGCCTTCAGCGGCGGCTACCACCCCATGCCTCGACTAGCCAACGCCAACGCCCTACCCATCGGCCAGGAAGGCTACGGCGAAGTCCTCGATCTGGAGTTGCTAAAGCGCCCCGAGGGGCCCGTTACCCCTGACGAACTGCGCGCCCTGCTGGTCGAACAACTGCCGCCAGAAATCTCCATCCGGGCCATCCAAGAGATTGGCCTGCGAGATCCCTCGGCTACCGAAGCCGTCTATGCCGCTGAGTATCAGCTCACTGTAAGTTGCGAGTCGCCCACTGCCGACTGGCCAGCCTGGGTCACCCAGATCCTGGATGCGCGCGAGATCTGGATTGAAAAAGTCTCCAAGTCGGGCAAAGCTTCTCTCTTCAATGCCCGTCCTCTGCTATACTACCTGGAGTTCCAGGGCTTGGCCCCCGACAGCAGCGCCTACCTCTTCTACCGCGGCAGTTGCCGCAACAACGGCGCCTACCTGCGGCCCAACCAACTGCTGCAAATGGCCGAGGCTCTGGGCTTGCCTCGCTGGACGCTGCAGGCGGCCAAACGGCTGCGCTTGTTGTGGGAGGACGGCACCTTGAATTCCGACTGAGGACGGGTGGCAGGATCCCCTGGACAAATCCCCAGTCAGGCTGCGGTATCAGGGTTAGCTGGGCTGAGGGATCCCGCAAGCGCTATAATTTTGCTACCCCTGGCTTCTGCCGCTGCCACCCTTGCTAGCCCTCAACCTGACCCAAGGCAAGATGAGCAGCCAGCAAAAGTCGGGCCAAATTTGAGCTCACTATCTAGAGCAGGCAGCAGCCGCAACAGGGCCCAGGCGCCAGGTGCTACAAAGAGGTGTGCCTCTTCCAGTTAGGCCTAGCTTTTCATTTCTCCCGAGGACAGGCTTCTTTCCTGCAGGCAAGTTACGGGCAAGAGGTGGCTAGGCTGCCACAGGCTCCTCTGCTGGGCTACTTTTTTCCTGCTGCCTGTCTATAAAGTTCGTCGTTGGCCATTGGAGCAGAGCTTAGGGTAATGGACAGCTGCACGATGAGTCAATTTTGTTGTCAAATCGAGCCAATCCTAGAACACCACTTCTCCGAGACGAGGGCAAATCCAAAACCGCAGGCCGTGGGGGCGGGGAGGAAAATGCATGCCTAGGCAGATCGTTATTGCTGAGCAACACCGCATTGCCGCTGTCTTTGCCGAAGACCAAGTCCAAGAGCTGATCATCGCCAGTGGCACCCACCAGGTGGGGGATATCTACGTGGGTGTCATCGAGAACGTCCTGCCCAGCATCGATGCCGCCTTTGTCAATATCGGCTCTGGAGAACGCAACGGGTTTATTCACGTCAGTGACCTAGGCCCGCTGCGCCTCAAACGCAACCAGGCTCCCATTTCCGAACTGGTCCTGCCGCAACAGAAAGTGCTGGTGCAGGTCATGAAAGAGCCCACTGGCAACAAAGGGCCGCGTCTTACGGGAGACCTGGCTCTTCCAGGGCGCTACCTGGTGCTGCGACCTTACGGCAAAGGGGTGTATTTGTCTCGCCGCATCGAGGATCGAGAAGAACGCAATCGCCTGAAATCGCTAGCCATCTTGATTAAGCCTCCCCAGATGGGCCTGTTGGTGCGCACTGAGGCCGAGGGAGTAGCCGAAGAGGCGATGATCGATGACCTGGAGCAATTGAAAAAGCTCTGGGAAGAGATTCAACAGCAGTACCAGGCGGCACGGGGGCCGGGTCTACTGAGGCGAGACGAGGATTTTATCCAGCGGGTGCTGCGGGACGTCTACTCAGACGATGTCAACCGCATCGTTACTGACTCGGCGGCCGGTGCGAAGCGGGTGCGCAGCTATCTGCAAGGCTGGAACAAAGGAAAAATGCCGCCCGGCGTTGTGGTCGAGGTTCACCGTGAGCCCACCCCCATCTTGGAGTATTTCCGGGTCAATGCGGTTATTCGCCAGGCGCTGCGGCCGCGGGTGGATCTACCCTCCGGGGGCTATATCGTCATCGAGCCCACGGAGGCCCTGACCGTGATCGATGTCAACTCTGGCTCTTTCACCCAGTCGGCCACTTCCCGCGAGACGGTGCTGTGGACCAACTGCGAGGCTGCCACCGAGATTGCCCGCCAACTGAGGCTGCGCAACATTGCCGGCGTGATCGTGGTGGATTTCATCGACATGGACTCCCGCCAGGATCAGCTGCTGGTTTTGGAACACTTCAACAAAGCCCTTGCCCATGACAAGGCCCGACCCCAGGTGGTTCAGCTCTCAGAGTTGGGGCTAGTGGAACTCACCCGCAAGCGGCAGGGGCAGAGCCTCTATGAGATCTTTGGCCACCCCTGCCCCACCTGTGAGGGGCTAGGGATCCTGGCCCGACTGCCGGGATCCGAGCCGGGGCGGCTGTTAACTGTCGAAAGTGGACGACCGGTAACGCTGCCTGGCGAGGCTGAGGAGGGCGAAGAGGAGGGCGCTCCAATTCTGCCCCGGAATGGTGATTCCCAGCGGGCGCGCCTGCAGGTGGGAAGCAATGGGGCGTTGCCAAGTCTAGACCGCTCTCGGCTTGCTCAAGGAGAGCGACTGGAGCCAGAGGAAGCCAGGGCTGAGCCGGTGCGCAAACGGCCTCGCGAAGAGGGAGCAGTAGAAGAGGAAAGCCCGCAGCCACTGCCAGTGGCAGGGGCAGAGCAGAAGCGCAAGGAAGTCCATCGCCCTGGCCGGGGGGAGGACGCTGGGCGCGCCAGTGGGACAGAGTCTCCAGAGAGCCAGCCAGCTCGACAAACCATCACTGTGGAGATGACTCCTCTCCAGCAGCGGGTCTATTCGGAGCTGGGGCTGTCACCCCTGTTGCTTCTGGATCAGCCGCCGCCGGCGGGCCGAGACACGGTGGTTAGGGTCATTTTGCCAGGCACGGCCAAGGTGGACAGCCCGGTGGAGGCAAAAACCGACACAACTTCTGCCAACGGCGCGCCTTTGGCGGAAGTTACCCAGCCTGAACGGTTGCCTACAGAATCAATAGCAGAGCCACCGGCAACAGGGGCGCCGCCAGAAGTGGTCATTGATCCCTCTCACCAATCTCCAGCAGCCTCCAGACGACGGCGCTCTCGCGGCAGTTAGCCAAGCCAGTTAGCGCTCTTGCTTGAGATAGCGCTGTGGCCGTATGGACAAAGCAACGAAGCCCAGCTTGAGCTGGGAGGAATCCCTGTGGCAAGAGGGGATCCTGCGGGTAGCAGGCGTGGATGAAGTGGGGCGGGGAGCCCTAGCGGGGCCGGTGGTGGCAGCGGCGGTCATCCTGCCACCCTACCTCGATCCCGAGGTGCTGGCAGGGGTGAAGGATGGCAAGCAACTGCGCCCACGGCAGCGCGCCCAGTGGGCAGAGCGGATTCGCCAAGTGGCCCTGGCTGTAGGCATTGGCAGTGCTTCTGCTGCCGAAATTGACCAACTCAACATTCGCCAGGCAACATTGCTGGCCATGCAGCGAGCTCTGGCCCAAGTGGGGGAAGTGGAGCACATCCTGCTGGATGGGCTGCCGCTGGCGGAGCTGGGATCCCGGCAGACGGCGCTGGTCAAAGGGGATCAGCTCAGCCTCTCCATCGCTGCTGCCTCCATCGTGGCCAAGGTCTGGCGGGATGCCCTGATGCAGAGCTGGGACTCCCAGTACCCCGGCTACGGCTGGCGCACCAACGTCGGCTATGGGACACGGGAGCACTGGCTAGCGCTGCAGCGCTTGGGGCCAAGCCCCCAGCATCGCCATAGCTTTGCCCCCGTTCGGGACTTGCAAGCAGGCCAGTGGGAGGGTAGGATAAGGTCTGAAGGCTGCCCACGTAGCTCAGCGGACTAGAGCACTGGGTTCCGGTCCCAGGGGTCGGAGGTTCGAATCCTTTCGTGGGCGTTAGTTGAGATTGGGTCAAGGGCTGGCAGTGGGCGCCGGCAACACGTAGATAGACTCCACCTGCTGGCCTGGCGAGGGGACAGCTTGAAGGATCCCTTTTCCAATGTGATAGATGACTTTCTCGGCCTGGAGTTGATTTTCTCCTTGGCGGACGGTGACCCGGCCTTCCAGCTCAATCCGCTGCTCTTGGCTGTAGTAGACCGCCTTGTGAGCGCGGGCCGTGAGGCGCTCAGCAGGGAAGCGGAGGGTAACATTGCCAGTGGCTACGAACACCCCTGTATTGGCGTTGGCCTCCTGAACATCGGCGCTAATGCTGATGGCGCGTGGATTTTGCCCCCACGCTGGGCCGGGGATCGCAAGGGCCAACCCTATGCCCACCGCCCAACCCACCTTCCTCTGGCGGCCCAAGCTCCTTTGGTCAAGGTCGATCCCCCTCGCCATTCCCTCCCCTGGTTAAACCACTCCAGCAGCCAGTCTAGCCTGGGATCCCTGATCCCGCTGCTGGGGCAGCCTGTTAGCCCTTGCCATCCCCTCCCCTGGGCAGGACTTGAGCCAGTTGCTTTTCCAACTCGCTAACCCGCTGCAGCAACTGGCGGTTGGTCTCCAGCAGCTCCCGCGCCTGGCTGCTGAGATAGGGATCCGATTCCCACCAGTTGATCCCAATCTCCTTGGCCTTGTCCACCGAAGAGATCAGCAGCCGAATGCGCACCCTGAGCAGCTCCACATTGCCCACGGAAACGGTGATATCTCCGGCGATGACAATGCCCTTGTCCAGAACCCGCTCCAGGACATCGGCCAGAGAAGAGCCATGCGTTGCCGTGGCCAGGGGTTGAGAGGCAATGGGCACTGGGGATTCTCCTCCAAAGCGTGCAAACCAATATCAGTTGGGCAGTTGATCCAGCAAGTAGTTGAGCACCTGGGCTCCTTCCTCGTAGCGCTTGCCGGCCCTAGGCAACAGCACGTCGGCACACAGAGCACGAAAATCGGCATCGTTCTTACTCACCGCCAGCTCGTGCTCCCTGACGATGCGTCCAATCATCAGACAACTGCGCAGGCTGGGTTGGCGAGTCAGATCCAACCTGCGGCGGAAGGTACGGACAAGGTGGACAATCTTAAGCGCGTCGGAAGCCGATAGGCCAATGCGGGAAATGAGGATCTCCTTTTCCGTCTCGATGTCGGGCTCCCCAATATCGATGGTAATCATCCGATCCAGCAGCGCATCCTGAGCCCTGTGAACCCCCGTGTATTCCTCGGGGTTGGAGGTGAAGATGGCCCGAAACTGGGGATGCACCCGCAGATATTCGGAGCGGTGGCTGCCCGGCGGCAAAACCAGCAGCCTTTCTTCCAAGGCACTTAGGAGGGCGTTGTTGGCCTCGGGGCGGGAGCGGTTGAACTCGTCGTAGATGAGGGTAAACCCCTCCCGGCAGGCCAAGGTGAGGCGGGCATCTACCCAGCGCTGCTGCACATCTTCCTCTACCTTCACCACTGAATGGATGAAGTTATCCACCACCCGCCGATGGGTAAAGCCAGTGCGCCCCCCGATGAGGTCGGAAGAATCGAAGCGATCGTCGCCGTAGATCAGCATGATGGGGCGACCTAGAAGGCTGGCCAAATGCATTGCCAGGGTGGTCTTGCCTGTGCCCGAAGGCCCCCGCAGATGCACGGCAAAACCGGATTGCAGATAGCGCAAGGCGCGGCGGGTAATCCGCTCAATGTAGGGAGTGCTTACAAACTGGCGGGGACGCGCTTGCAAAACCGTAGCCATATCAATACCCAACTCTTAACTTGCCTGGACTATAGCCGTAAGCCGTAACCGTCTTCTTGCGCTTACGGAGACGGGGGCGGAACTGAGATCACAGCCGTCGCTGACACCATACGCCGCAAGGTGGCCAAGATTTCCGAGGGATCCACCCCCAGATCCACGGCACCGCGGGCCAGCAGATCCCGCACCCGCTCCCGATCGCCAATCACCTGCAGCAAGGTTAGGTTGGGATCCTGCGCCTGCAGGGCTGCCACATAGTTGTTGACGTAGTTCAGGATTGGATCCAGCTGCTCCTCGCCAGCAAGTGGGGGTGCAACTCGATCTTGAGAGGGCTCAGGGGGTGGCGGCGCTACAGGAGTATCCCCTGGGGGTTCGCTCTTGCTTGTAGCCTCTAGCTGAGGAGCTTCACCTGGAGCTATTTCTGGGGGTTTGTCCCAACACTCAAACTGCTTCTCAACAGCCCCAGAATCTTCAGGTAGGAGGACAGGGATCCCATCCCCCCACACCTGCTCGCGCAACGCCCTGCGGAAAGCTGCCAAAGCCTGCCGAAGCGCTTGGGCTTCTGCCCGCTGTTCTTGGGCAATCCGAGCCAGCTCCTGCCGTACCCGTTGCCGCAAGTCGGCATAGAAAGCCTGCCGCACTTGTCGGGTTTGGTTGGCCATGGCCTGCCGCGCCTGGGCATAGGTGGCTAGCAAGCTCTTCACCATCGCTGTCAAGTCGGCTTGAAAAGTCTCTAGCTCCTGCCGCTGCGCCTGCGATTGGGCGGCCCGTTCTTGGGCCAGGCGAGAGAGAAGCACCGCCACTCCTTGGGCCCGCTGCGCTGCAGCCTCTAGACGGGCATGTTTGTCCAAAGCCCGCTGCGCCGCTCGGTTCTGCTCCAGGCTGCGCAGTTGGCTGCGGGTTTGCTCCCTCTGCTGCCGTACTGCCTCTTGGCGTTCCTGGCGACGTTGTCTCAGCTCGGCCATCAGAGCGCGGTGCTGCTCCAGGCGCTGCTGCCGGGATCCGCTCAACAAACTTAGGTTTTGAGCCACCCGTCGGCTGCGGGCTTCGGCCCACTGCTTCTGCAAACTCATGGCGTTCTCTCCTTGGCAGTTTTTTACTTCCCCTCAAACCGCAAGCCAATCGCTTGAAGGGGGAGGAGGCAGAGATTCTTTTGAACCCCTGCCTCACTTGCCGACTGCATTTCTCTTAGTTAAAGGCTGAGGCTTTGTTGGGAGCTGGGAAGTCGATTAGGAGGTTTGGACAGCGGGAGCGGCAGCAGTAGCCGTTAGGCCCACAGCCTCGGCGTACTTCAGGTAGGTCTCCACCGAAGCCACGACGACGCGCGCTTCAATGGCCAACAGCTCGATCCCCACCAGCGAAACCCGCACCCAGGCATCGACCACAATGCCCTTGTCCAAGATGCGATCGATCACCTCGGCCAAGCTCGAAGAAGAGTTCACTTTCTCAACTGCCATAGCTTCTCTCCTGCAAGGATGATGGTTGAAAAGGACAACAATTCGGTAGCAAAGCGGTAGATAGAATAGAAGGGATCCCCAACGGGATTGGCCCTCTCTAGGGCGACAGGTGCACGTTCTGCCACCCCAGCGCTATTCCGCTAGCTTTTTCCGGGGAGAACAGAAGAACACGGCAGGTCGACAAGGCTTGCCGTCTTCTCTAAGCGCACCCCCCTACATAGCTACATAGTAGCCGCTGGCAGAAAAAGTGGGTCAAAGGGCGAGAGCGCTTTTTAGCGTTGGCTAAGCCAAGGTGCGGGCCGGCAGGGATCCCCTATACTGAGAGCAGTGCGCTTGCCGATACGCCGTCCGTTCACTGGCCAAGAGGACTGCCGTGACCGACTTTGACACTGGGATCCCGAGTGTGCGTCGCCTACAGAAGGTGATTCGGGATCGAGAAATCCTGGAGGTTAAGCTCAATACGGGAGATGTCTTCATCGGCCAGCTACGCTGGCAGGATCCAGACTGTCTCTGCTTAGCAGACGCGGAGGGGCAAGAATCGCTGCTGTGGCGCTCCGCCATCGCCTTTGTCAAAGTCCGACCTCACCCCTAAACCCAAATTCCCCTAGCCTCTTTGTTGTCGCTGGCTTCCCAGCGGCAGGAGCTCTTGGCGCATCCATCGACAGCTCTAGCCAAAGCTTCTAGCAGAAAGGTTATGATTCAGCAAGAAGGGTGAAACAATTAACCTTCCTCCCCTCCAGCCATGACAACCGGCACCCTAGAGCTCGCCCTGCAGCCCGCTGCTCAGCGACACAACCACTACAGCCGTGAAGACTTCTACCGCTTCGACCCCTCGCGGGGATCTCTAGTGGACTGGACGGGCGCGCGCAATGTCTTGGTCAGCGAAGACTTTATCCTCGGCTTGCAGCAGGGGCTGGAAGAAGAGGTGGGGGATGCCTCTGCTTCTTTGATGTATACCATTGGCCGCGAGTGGGGGCGCAACGATGCTCTCCACTTCTCCCGCTGGTTCGAGGAGGAGTATCGGCGCAAGCCCAAGCAGACCCACCTCATGTTTCTCCTGGAAACCTGGTGGTGGCCTCTGACCTCGCAAGGCTGGGGGCGCTGGGAAGTCGAGCTCGAAAGCCGGCGGCAGGGATTTATTTTCATCAACCTGTTCGACTCGGCTGTGGCCCGCACCTTGGGGGATGTGGGCAAACCCGTTTGCCACCTCTACGCCGGCTTATTTGCCGGTTTTTTCAGCACGATGGTAGAGCGGCAGCTCAACTGCATCGAGATCCAGTGCTACTCCATGGGGGAAAGCTACTGCAAGTTTTTGCTCGGCAGCAAAGAGCGCATTGACGCGGCTGCCTTTTGGCTCAACGAGGGGGCCACGGCTAGTGAAATTGCCCAAAAGTTGCGCTCTGGTCAAGGGGTGGCCAAGGCATGACGCCAGAGAGCTTTCTAGAGGAGTCGGTGCAGAGCTTTTTTGCCCGCTTGAACTGGGATAACCGTCCACGGCAAAGCCGCTTGCTGCCAATGCCCTTCTTACAAGTGCGGGAGTACCTTAACTCCATCCCCTGGCCCGGGGATCCCCTGGCCTTGGCGGCCCGTTCTTGGCAATCCCTGGGGTCGGTACCGGAAGCTGGGCCAGAGGAAGAGCAGATCACCTTGGACGACCTATTGGCCTGTTTTGAACGCTAGCCTTCTAGGAGAAGCGAGATGGTCAGCCCCTTGGAGCAAATGCTAATCGAGGCAGAGGCTCGCTACCTCACCTCGGAGCAGCTGGATCAGCTTAAAGCCTATGTCCTCGGCTGGCCAAAACGGCAGCACGTGTACCGGGCTCTGCGGGAGGGGGAGGCTCAGATGGTGGGCCGCACCTTGGAGGCTCTGCAGAAGGAGATGCCCAACCTCTCCCCCCAGGTCGTGGATCTGTGCCGGCGCCACCTGTTGCTGTTGCTGCGGCACAGCGCCCTGGCCATGTTGCTGCAGGACGAAAACCTCCTCAAAGAGCGGCTCATCGACTGGATGGAAGAGGAAGTGCGCCTGTATGGGCTGCAGAACGTCTATGAAGTTGCCCATCGGCTTTTCCAGCAGGAGCTCAAAGACTGCCTACAACCTGGCGAACTGGAGTTCATCCGTCCCTTGATTACCCGCGTGCAGGCAGCTTTGCTATCTTTAAGCGGCCTCCCAGCCGCCTAGCGGTGGCTTCCATTCCCATCGCCGACCCAGGGATCCTCTATGGCTGACACCGTTTCCCTTGCCAACAGCTCTGCCGGCTTTGATCCCTACACGCCGGTTTTGGCCAACTACTACGCGCCCAGCCTCTACCTGCAAAGCGATCTGGAGTCGGGTTTGCTAGAAAGTCGCCACGGCGACCGTCTCCTAGCCCTTCCAGAGACCTTATTGCGAGCCATCTACACTGGTCTGGAATACGAGACAGGACAAGCGGCCCGTCTGGTGCTGCGCCACTGTGGCCGCATGTGGGGCAAGGAGTTTTTCCGCCGCTTTGCCCAGGAGCTTTCCGACTACTACCAAAAGCCCCTAGCTGAGCTGGAGATGGGCCTTTTTCTCCAGAGTCTCAAACAGGCTTGGAAAACCCACGGCTGGGGGTTGATCGACCTCGACTGGACCTACAAAGACCAGGGGGTAGTGGTGGTGTCGATTCGCAACTCTCCCTTCGCCGCTGCCACGCCTTCCCACTTTAAGCGCCCAATGGGCTTCTTGGAGGCAGGGCTATTGGCCACTTGGTTTAGCCAATTGACTGGCCAGGACTTGGCCTGCGTGCAAACCACCAGCGAGGCTCTGGGGGCAAAAAGCAATTTGTTTATCTTGACGGCTGCCAACCGCCTCAAGGAGGCAGAAACCTGGGTGGACGCGGGTCTTAGCCACGAGCAGATCCTAGAGAAGGTGTTGCAGCCTGCCCCCTAGCTTGCAAGGAGGGGGTGGGATCCCAAAGAGACAAACTGTATAATCTTGTGAAAGCAAGACGAGCTCAAAGGCACGAGGGCCAAGCCATTGGGGTGGCGGGTGAGAGCAATTCGAGGAGCCATCACCGTGCCGGCCAACACTGCCGAGGCCATTGGTGCGGCAGTAAACGAGCTGCTGGATGCCCTAGAACATCGCAACGCCATTGATCCGGCAGAGGTAGTGAGCGTCATTTTCTCCGTTACCCCTGACCTAGATGCCGCCTTTCCTGCCCAATTTGCCCGCCGCCGTCCTGGCTGGGAGGCAGTGCCTCTGCTGGACGTGCAACAGATGGAGGTCAATGGCGCTTTGCCCCGCTGCATCCGTGTTTTAATCCAACTGAACACTCCCCTGACCCAGGCGGAGATGCACCACGTTTATCTAAGAGGCGCTCGCGAGTTACGGCCCGATCTCAGCCCCGTCTAGGAAGATTGCTTTTGCCGCAGTTGAGCTTCCCACTGTTGCAGCTGCTCCTGACGGGCAGCTATCTCCGCTTCGCGACGGCTTAACTCTTGGCTTTGCCGAGTTAGGGAAAAACGCCAGTTTTCAATCTCCGTCCAGTCAACTAGGCTGTAGGCTTGGGAGAGGCTGTGCAGCATCTCCACCAGCTTCATCGCCGCCTCTTCCACCTGCTGCACCCGCCGGTTTTCTCCCAGCTCGACCAGCAGCAACACCCCAACGTTGTAAGGGGCTGCCTCCTTGAGAGTAATCCGCTCCGGCTGAGGCAGCGGTGTCCAAATCCCCTTCTCGCCCTGTTGGGCTAGAAGCTGTAACTCCGCTGGGCCAAAAAGACTTTTCTTGTCTACCCGTGCCAGGTACAGCATGGAGCCTACTGGGAGCTGCCGTCGATTCTAGCACCAACTCCTCCCTGCCAAGGGATCCCGATCCTGGGCCGTGCCAGCAGAAGGATTGGTGTTAGGATCGGCTCTGAAAGGGGTAAAGCTTACAGCTTTCCCGCTCCTATCGTTTGGGGATCCCTGGCATGTTTCTCACCCAAAGCCCCTACTTTTTGATGGCAGCCCTGGTGGCAATTGCCAGTGGAGCCATCTTTGCCGTCCGCTTTGTCAAGCCCGAAGCCTCGGAAGAGTCAGATGTAATCTTCGCTACGATGGGCCTGATCTACTCCATCTCTCTGCTCCTGGAAGGTCAGCGCCTAATCCCCTTGCTGTTTTTTGCCCAGGTGCTGTTGGCGGTGATGGCGGGCTGGTTTGCCATCCAGACCTTCCGCCTGCGCATTCTCCTAAACGAGAAGGTGCGCCAGATAACTGGAGTTCGTCCAGCTATGCGGCGCCAAGGCTTTAGCCGCACCTATCCGCCCGATGGCTATGGCCAAGGACGTGCCGTTGCCAGCGCGGCCAGCGGATCCCGCATTCGCGATACCTCCTCCTCTAGCCGCTCCATTCCTGAGCGCAGCGAGGAACCAGCGCGCCGCCCGCGGCCACAGTTGACCAGCAGTACGCAGGTGCGCCCGCGTCGTCGTTCGGAGGATGACGAGGAAGAGCTAGAGACAACCTTGCAGCAGGAGGCTGAGTCTTCCCCTCCGCCTTCCGCCCGTCGCCCTCGTCGCCCAACCCCTGAGGAGTATCGGGACGATACCCAGGAGGAGCAAAGCACTGACGTCGGTAGCCGACGTCGTCCTCCCCGTCTACCCCAAACTCAAGAGGAGAGCTACGCCGAAGAAAAGCCTCGCCCTTCCTCTCGCCGCGTCGTCGAGGTGGAGTCAGTGGAGGTTCAGGAGGTAGAGCCGGACGAATCCGAGGATGACTTGTTTTAGCTGACCCAGCAGACCCCTAGAAGCCTTTAGCCGGTATTGCGCATGCCAGCGGCAATGCCATTGATGGTGAGAAGGGCTCCGCGCAGCAGCTCAGCGCGGCTGTGCTGGCTGGGGTGAAGGGGGGGTCTTTGCTTGCCGCGCAGGCGCTTGAGCAGCGAGATCTGAATAAAGCCCAGGGGCACAATGGAGCGGTTGCGCAACTGGATTGAGCGTCTTAGGTAGGGGTCACTTTCCAACAGCTCCCTATGGCCGGTAATTTTTAAAACCATCTCGCGGGTGCGGTGCATTTCTTGGGCAATGAGCTCAAACAGCTCCATTGCCCGCGGCAAACGCTCGGGGGAGCTCATTTCCTGGACATAGTGGCGAGCAATCTGCAAATCCGCTTTAGCCAGAGTCATCTCCACCTTGGAGATCACCATGCGGAAGAAGGGCCACTCGCGGTAGAGGTGTTGCAGGTGGGTGAGATGGTGCTCGCCTTGGGCGGCGTATTCCTGGAGGGCAGTGCCCACTCCATACCAGGCTGGCAGGAGAAAACGGCTTTGCGTCCAGCTAAATACCCAAGGGATGGCCCGCAGGGATCGGATATCCTTTGAGCCATCGCTACGGCGGGCTGGGCGAGAGCTAATCTGCAGTTGGCTAATCTCTTCGATAGGAGTGACCTCGTGGAAAAACTCCTCAAAGCCCTCCTGCTCGTAGACCAGGTTGCGGTACACCTGCCGCGAGCGCTCCGCTAGGGACTCCATCAGGCGCGACCACTCGTGCAGGTCATTGGGGTAAGTGCGCAGCAGGCTGGCCTGAATGACAGCGCTAGTAACCGTCTCTAGGTTGAAAAGGGCCAGATCCTGGAGGGAATACTTAGAAGCCAGCACCTCTCCCTGTTCGGTAATCTTGATGCGGCCCCCCACGCTGCGCCCAGGCTGGGCCAAGATGGCCTCGTAAGCCGGCCCGCCGCCGCGACCCACCGAGCCACCCCGCCCATGGAAGATCTGCAACTTTACCCCACACGCCTCGGCCACGGCCTGGAGCCGCTGCTGGGCTTTGTAGATCTCCCAGTTGCTGCTCAAAAAGCCGGCATCCTTGTTGCTATCGGAGTAGCCCAGCATCACCTCCTGTAAATTCTCCTGCTGGGCCAGGTACTGGCGATAGAAGGGGATCTCCAGCAACTGCCGCAAGATCTCCGGCGCCCGCTGCAGGTCTTCCACCGTCTCAAACAGCGGCACTACCGCTAGAGACCCGCGCCCGCTAATGGGATCATAAAGGCCCACCTCCTTGGCCAGCAGTAAAACTTCTAGCAGATCGCTCAACTGGCGGCTCATGCTGATGATGTAGGTCTGGCAGATGTCTCGACCAAACTCCTGCTGCAGGCGGCGCAGGGTACGCAAGGTGGCAATCAGCTCCGCCGTTTTCTCAGAAAAAGGGGCCTCCAGCGGAATCAGGGGCCGCCGGGTTTGCAGCTCCTGCAGAAGAAAAGCCCTTTTTTCCTCCTCCGTCATCTGGCTATAAGGCCGCGGCAAGATGCGCAAGTACTCGAAGATCTCCGTGAGCGCGGCCTCATGGTAGCTGCTGTCTTGGCGGATATCTAGGTGAGCCAGGTGAAAGCCAAAGACCTGCACCTGTTCGATGAGGTAGTCCAACTGGCGGCAGGCAAGGCCGCTGTTTTTCAAGCTTCTTTGGATGAGTTGCAAGTCGGCCAAAAACTCCTCGGCGCTGGCGTAAGCGTTGCCCAAGGAAGGAGGAGCGGTCAGACAGGCGGAATCAGCCAAGTTGCGGTTGCGCTCCCGCGTCAACTCTAGCCGCCGCAGGATGTAGCTGAGCTTCAGTCGGTAGGGCTCCTGGCGGTATTGCAAGGAAAAGGTCTCGTAGACCTCAGGCATGAGGCGGCGATCCTGCTCGAGGGCGTCCAGCAGTTGGCTGTCCACATCTCCCCAGTGCAAAGAGACGCTTAGGGTTTTGGTGAGCGCTTTCACCGACTCAATGTATTTGCCCAAAATGAGGTTGCGCTGGTAGCGGGCTGTTTGCCAGGTTACGTCGGCAGTCACTGAAGGGTTGCCGTCGCGATCCCCGCCCACCCAGGAGCCGAAGTTGCAAAATCCTGCAGGGGGCGGCTCGACGGTGGGAAAGGACTTTTTCAGGCTGCGCCTGAGGCGCTCGTGCAGTAGAGGGATAGCCTGAAACAGTACCTCTTCAAAATAGTGCAGGGTGTAATCGACTTCGTTGAGCACCGTCGGCTTGGTCTGGTGCAACTCGTCGGTGTGCCACCAGAGCAAAACTTCCTCTGCCAGCTGTTCTCTCAACATCTGAGCTTGCAGAGGGTCGAACTGCTCTGCCCAGTCCAGTTGGCTGAGCAGACGGGAGAAGACCCGTTGTTTTTCGCGGATGGTGTGGCGGACAATCTCAGTGGGGTGGGCGGTAAACACCAAGCGGATGTGCAGCCGCTCCAGCAGGCGGCGCAGCAAGCCAGGCGGCACTCCCTGAGCCCGGAGGTAGGGGAAGAGCCGTTCAAATTTTTCGTTTTCCCGCACGGTGCGCTGTTGGCTGTCCACCATGCGCATATCCGACTCTTCTGCCCGCTCGTAATTCTGTTCAACAATGTTGATGAGCTGAAAAAACAAGGCAAAGGCGCGCGCTGCTTGAATGGCTTCCTCAAGGCTAAGGTTCTCAACAATTTGGAAGACTTCTGGGATTGGATATTCTAGAGTCTGCCCTTCAGGAGAACACAGGGAGCGCAGCCGTCGCAGCAGATCCACCAACGGCTGCCCGCACTCCCGCAGGATTACCGATTCCCAAAGTTCTTCAACCAGTTGCAGGCGCTGGTTCAACAAGGTGTTCCGACGATCGAGCACCTCGTCCCTAGGGAGGGCCCGGCCCAAGGAATCCCGTTGCGCCAGGAGAGAGGCCTCCTTCAGGCCGTTAGCAGAACCACTGGCCTGCTCTGCAGCCGCTAGGTGGGAGGAAGAGGTCATGAAGGCAGCTCCTAGAACGACCATCCCAATATTAGAACTTGTCCGCCGGCAGCACAGAGGTAGCCGACATGACGAGGAAAGGGAGGTCTGCTCAGCGCCAGCCTCTCCCGCGTGAGGATTCCAAACGGCTATTTAGAGGCGGCTACGAATAACAAATGAGTAGTTGCTGCCGGGCTCTAGCAGGTAATCCGATTTCTCCAAAAAACGGCTCAAGGGATCGCAAATCAAGGCTCGCCCCACTGAGGGCTCCACCCTAAGCCCTCCACCTCGAAAGCGCCAGCAAAAGTGCCAAACCCAGCCGTTAGCGCTGACTTCCCCTTCAATGGCACCCTCCTGCCAGGAGCGGCGGGTAATCTGCACATGGGCAGTGGTCTGAGGTAGCTGGCTCATCCTGAAGCCGTGAGAATCTATCCCCTATTCTCCATTACCGGAAAAGCGGCGCAAAGGCCCCCTAGCTCTGCCAGCCCCCAATTTAGCCAGCCCCTGGGCCAGAGAAGCGCAAGCCTCAGGCAGGGCAACCCCCTCGACTGTCTTCTGGAATATCAAACCGGGGGCTCGACCGTGGCCACAATGTCGCGGATGATGGCTTCGGCTTCCTGCCGGCGGTTACTTGCCATCTCTCCCCCTCCAGCTAGGGAAACACGATGGGCCAGCACCGGCACGAACAAGGCCTGTAGATCCTCGGGCAGGCAGAAGCCGCGTCCCTTTACGAGGGCCCTGGCTCGCGCTGCCCTTGCCAAAGCCAACGCTCCTCGAGTGGAGACCCCAGCCCGCAGCAGCTTGGAGGTGCGTGTAGCCTGGACTACCTGGAGAAGGTAGTCGGCCAGGGATCCCTCCAGGTACACCTGATCCACCGCCGCCTGAATCTCCCGTAACTCGGCCAGCGAAAGCACGGGCTGCAGAGCCTCCACGGGATCCGCCTGTTGCCGATGCAACAGGAGGGATCGCTCAACTTCAGGGCTGGGGTAGCCAATCGACAGCCGCACCAAGAACCGATCCAACTGGCTTTCTGGCAGGGGATAGGTGCCGTGGTACTCCAAAGGGTTTTGGGTGGCTAGCACGATGAAGGGGCGGGGCAGTGGGTAGGTGCGGTCGTCCAGCGAAACCTGCTTTTCCGCCATCGCCTCTAGCAGGGCGCTCTGGGTGCGGGGCGAGGTGCGGTTAATCTCGTCGGCTAGGATGACATGGGCAAAAATAGGGCCGGGGCGAAACTCAAACTCCCCTTTTTCCTTGTTGAAAAGAGTGAGGCCAAGAATGTCAGTCGGCAAGAGGTCGCTGGTAAATTGAATTCGCTGAAACTTGGCCCCCAAACTGCGGGCTATGGCCCGCGCCAACGTGGTCTTGCCCACTCCCGGCACATCCTCTAGCAGGACATGACCTTCTGCCACCAGGGCTGTCACCACCGCCTGCACCACCTGCGACTTGCCCTGGAATACCGATTCGACGTTGGCCATCAGCCTGCCGATCTGCTGCTGCAAAGTTTGCAGTCGCTCCGCCGGGATCCGGGTGCCCGCACCCACCATAGATCGATCCAAAGAGGCCTATTCCACCATACAAGCCCAATCCCAGCCCAGAGCAGGATCCCACAAAACCCCGGCGGAAAACCGGAATATCATAGATCTCATCCCTACAGCTAAGGATGGGTATTTTGGAGCTGTCCTGCAAAAGCGAGTACGCGCTCCTGGCGCTGCTGGAATTGGCCCAGCACTACAACGACGGCCGGGTGTTGCAGATTAGGGAGATTGCAGCCCATCAGTCCATTCCCGACCGCTACCTGGAGCAACTGTTGGCCACCTTGCGCCGGCAGGGGCTGGTGCGCAGCCAGCGGGGGGCCAAAGGGGGTTATTTTCTGGCTCGACCGCCCTGGCAGATTTCCCTATTAGACGTCATTCAGGCCATCGAGGGCGAGGAGCTGAGCCGCTCCCGCACCTTGCCCAGCAGCGATCTCACTCCAGAGCGCCAGGTGCTTCTGCAGGCTTGGCAAGAGGCCCAAGCAGCGGCAGTGGACATTCTCCAAAAGACAACCTTGCAAGATCTCTGTGACCGGCAGGCCCAAGGGCAACAGGCCAGGCTGATGTACTACATCTAAGCTGCAGCAAAAGTCAAGGCAGACAGGAAGGGCTGGGATCCTGACTTCGTTTTGGGTTATCCTGGAGCGCACTGCTTCACATTGCTACCCTGGCCATGAGCTTGCACTCCCCTCGCCCGCCCGCTGCCGAGATCTTTTCCGCAGAAGACTTTGCCCAGGCTCTAGCGGCCCAAAGCCTTGACTTCCGACCGGGCCAGGTAGTGCGAGGTCGCATCTTCCAGCACCAGAGCGACGGCGTTTTGGTGGATATTGGCGCCAAGTCGCCAGCCTTTTTGCCTCTCAAGGAAGCTGGGATTGGCTCAGAGGAAGACTTAAGCCAGGTGTTTCCCCTCAAAAGCGAAGCCGAGTTTCTCATCTTGCGAGAAGACGCAGAAGGGCAGATCCTGCTCTCGGCACGGCGGCTGCGGCTAAAGCGGCTCTGGGAGGAGCTGGCCGAAAAGCAAGCCAGAGGCGAGGTGGTCACAGCGCCGGTGATCGGCATCAACAAGGGCGGGGTGGTGGTGGATGTGCAGGGCCTGCGCGGCTTCATTCCCCGCTCCCATCTCCTCCAGCGGGAAGCTCTGGAGGAGCTAGTGGGCCAATTCCTCACTGCCAGTTTACTGGAAGTCAACCCTGCAGCCAACAAGCTGGTGCTCTCCCAGCGAGTAGCCCGACAAGTGGAGAGCTTGGGGAGCTATACCACCGGCCAAGTGGTGCGGGGCAAGGTCAGCGCCCTCAAGCCCTTTGGCATTTTTGTGGAGCTGGAGGAAGGGGCCAGCGGGCTGTTGCCCATCAAGCAGGTCAGCCAACGCTTTGTCGCCTCCCTCTCCGACTTGTTCCAGCCAGGGCAGCCCATCAAAGCCGTGGTCATCGATGTGGATGAGGCCAAGGGGCGGGTCGCCCTCTCCTTGAGAGTGTTGGAGAAGTACCCTGGTGAGGTGTTGGAGCAACTGCCTCTTGTTCTTGAGGAAGCTGAAAAACGAGCCGGCAAACTCAAGGGGAGAATCACGCCCGAGGGCGAGGTCATTTAACCCATACCGCCTGCCGAGGGGCTCCAAGCCGAGCTTTTTGGATCCCTCAATCTCGCCCCATTGCTACAGAAGCAGTGCTGGGGGCTGCGGCAATGTCACGCCGCCAGAGGTAGGGGTGTTGAACACCTCAGCCAGGATCTCCCGCTAGCGGCGCGGAGCTCTAGATTGCAGCAAGGTGTAGGCGATACAGCTTGTCAGTGAAGCTGGGATCCCCAACTCCCTCTGGGAGAGAGGCTGGTAGGGCGCTATCTTCGCAGCCAATCCAACAAGGTCGTTCCCCCCAGCCCCAAGCCTACCAAAATGGAAGGGGTCAGCAGCCCCGCTGCCACACAGATCAGGGATCCCAAGCTGCAGAGGATCCCATCTTCTTCCAGGAGGCCGAAGGCGGTGACGAAGACCCCCATTGCCGGCAGGGTGTTGGTGCCGGGCACGGGAATGATCATGGAAATGCCCATCAAACCCATCCAGGTGCCTAGCCAGACCTGGCCCAGGCGACTGGTGCAGACGAGGTTCCAGCGGGGGCGGGCAACTTGTTCAAGGCGCAGCAGCCAAGGGATCCCGGCCTGCACCCATTTTTGAAATTGCTTCCGTTCAATGGATGTCTGCAGCACCCATGGCGGCAGCCAGGGAGTGGCTCGCCCTGCCAGCATTTGTAGGGCCAGCAGCAGAATAACCACGCCAAAGGGAGTGGAATAGCCAGGAGCGGGCAGAGGCAAAGCCGAGGGAAAAGACAGCACTGCCAAAAACAAGCCAAAGCTGCGCTCGCGCGCCAGTTGGAGAATCTCTTCAATGCGGATCGCCTCTGGTGGGGATCCCTCGGGCTGCTCCGAGCTGTTGGCAAGGCCGGCTAAGCGGGCTAGCTCTTGGGATAGACGTGCCATAGCGGGAAAGGTTGACCAAGGCCTAGCCTACTGCAAATTCTGAGTCTGTTGGATATCCTGAGGCTTGAGGAAGAAGGTGGTCTTGGAGGGGTGAAATGAGCGGCCAGGGGCTTGGTAGGTGGTTGGACAGGGAGGTGGTCAGCCGCAGCCTTGCCCAGAGACCAAGGTGTTGGCCAGCACAGGGGATGGCTGGGCTGGTGTTGCTGCTGGGATCCCTACTGCTGGGGAAAAGTGGCGCAACCTTTGCCGAAACCCCACTGTCAGTGGGCACCTCCACTACCTTGCCTCCCCGAGCAGAGCCGACCTTACCCCCTCCGCCCCAGGGAGTTCGGCAAATCTCTGAAAAAACCAATCCAGAGGAGACTGCTGACATGCCCCTTTCCCTGCTGGCAGAGCAGGTGCTGGAGGCAGTGTGCGAAGCACAAATTGATGCCGAACGAGCCTTGGCCCTCATGCCTGACCTGAGCAAGTCCCATATCCGCGCCGCCTGTCCGAAGCGGCTGATCCCCAAAAGCTGAAGAGGAAAATCGCTGGTCTTCGACTCCTTCACCTCTTGCTGGATGCTGCTGGGGGCGCTTAGGGAGCTCTGTTTTGGAGTTGCGCTCCCTCCGAGCGATCTAGTTGCTTTGCAAGTCAAGCTGCACTAACTGGGCTGGCTAATTGACCCGTGTCTATCGTCCTAGCCAGCCATTACAAGTCCTGGAGTGCCCAGCTTACCTGCAGGGGGATCCTCTCCTCCCTGGCTTTGTCCTGGATCTCAGTCTAATTTGGGCATAAAAAAGCAAACTCCGCTCTCAAAATGAGCAAAACTCTGTATTGCGGAAAACGGTCAGGTATCACGGCAGCAAGCAATAATGAGGGCAAAGCCTAGGATCCCGACGGAGGTAAGCCTATGGGGATGAGGTGTGTGGAGCAGACCCCCAGCAAGCGTGTTTATCTAAGGGGGCTTGGAGTTTTGTCGGTTAGGGCTATCTTTGCTCTCTTTTTGGTGCTGTGTCTTTGTTCCCTGACTTGGCGTTTTCTGGGAGATCGCAGCTTCACTTGCTATCGCCTTGATCAGGATATGGTCAACTGCAAAGTGGTCTTCCAGCCACTACTCTTACCAAAATGGGTCAGGTCTTATTATAACGTAAGAGGGGCCAGAACCAAAACTGAAGTTCAAATAGACTTTGAGGGAGACAAGAGAACCTATTACTACGTCACTCTCATAACTTCTGCAGGAGAAAAGGAAGCCTGGTCAACCGCCAGCGAGAGCGAAGCCCGACAACTGGCAACAAAGATCCAATCGTTTCAGGTGAGTGCAGAGAGTCAGCTATTGGTGGACGGCAATACTCTCAACTTAGGAAGTTTGTCTGTACTTCTGATTGTGCTTTTTCTCCCAGGAATGTTATTTCTTTTAGGTCTATTGCGAACAGTTGCGCTGCCGAGATGCCGGCTGACCTTTGACCGCTCCCTAGACCAGATCTCGGAGGAGTACCTCACTCCCTTTGGGATAAGGAGGAGGAAAACTTACTCCTTCAGAGACGTGCAGCAAGTTGTGGTTCAGAGCACAACAGACTCTGATGGCGATACCTTTTTTCGGTGGAGGTGCAGTTGCAATCAGGAGAACCCTTGTTGTACCTGAGTTTTGGTACTGATGATAGCAAGGCAAGGGCGGAAGCAGAACAATTGGGCCAGCTTTTGAGGTGTCCAGTAAGGCTGCCGGAGACAACGCCTTAGGCCTAGACTAGACCCCCCTTGGTTTTTGGGGAAGGTGGGGGAGGCAAGATTTGCCAAAGCTGAGATAATGGCATCTGCCCACGCGCTCAAAGCGATCCCCTGTGCTGCCGCGGGCTGTTCTGTGGATTCTGGGGTTGAGCCTGCTTTTGCGCTGTCTGGTCGCAGCTCTGCTGCCACCGGGCTTTGACGAAGCCTACTACTACCTCTATACCCGCCATCCGGACTGGAGCTATTTTGACCATCCGCCCCTGGTGGCCTGGACGACGGGTTTGGGGCCTGTTTTGACAGGTCAGGTGTCGGCTTTTTCCATCCGACTGGGATCCCTATTGGCCTACAGCGGCTCTTCGCTGTTGCTTTACCTCACCGGAGCACGGCTCTTTTCGGTGCAGGCGGGGCTGATTAGCCTGGCAACCGTTAGCATCGCACCCATTTTCTGGATTGGGTTTGGGGTGCTAACCCTGCCGGACAGCCCGCTGACGTTGTTTACGGCGGCAACGCTGTGGGTGGCTGCCCAGGAGTTTTTTCCGGCTCCCAAACCGGGGGTCTACGGGTCGGCTCGCTACCGACCGGGACCGCGCCTGGCGCTGATTGGGCTGTTGGTGGGGCTGGCCTCTCTGGGCAAATACCACGGCCTGGCGTTGGGGTTTGGCCTGGTGCTCTTTTGCCTGCTCAGCCCGGCCCACCGCTGTGCCTTTAGATCCGGCTGGGCGCTTTTGGCGGCGCTGGGGTTCTTGGCAGTCTTTAGCCCAGTGTTGCTCTGGAACGCCCAGCAGGATTGGATCTCCTTTCGCTTCCAAGGGGGGCGAGCGGTGCCGGAGACGGGCTACCGCCTGCAGGATCTGGCTCTGACGGTGCTGCAGGAAGTTTTTTATCTTTTCCCAACCTTGGGGATCCCTTTGCTGGGGCTGAGCTTGGCAGAGGGCGGGCGGCTGGGGCTAGCTCTCTTCCAGAGAAGACGCCTCGCGGATCAGGAGCTGAGGCATCTTTTAATCCTGACCTGTGGGCTGCCGCTAGTGCTGGCTTTTACCTTGATGGGGGGCTACCGGCCCATCCTCCCCACCTGGCCGATGCCGGGGTTTTGGGTGCTGAGCTTGCTCTTGGGATCCCGCTGGGAAGGATGGCCAGGAGCAAAGCGGCTCTTGGCGGGGACGGCGGTGGCGGTGGGTCTGTTGGTGGGGGTGGGGCTAGCCCATGTGCGCTACGGGTTGCTGCAGGCGCCCGGCGGCTTGGGCCTGTGGCCAGTGGAACGGGATCCCTCCACCCAACTCATTGAAATTGAGCAGTTGCGCCGCCAGTTTCAGACGGATCCCCGCCTGACTCAGGCCCTGGAGGCAGTAGACTTCATCTTCACCAATACCTACTTCCTGAGCGGGCAGATCGGCATGGCCTTGGCACCGCTGACGGAGAAGCCCCTCACCTGCCTAGATGAAGATCCGCGGGGCTTTGCCTTTTGGTCTCAGCCGGAAGACTGGCTGGGAAAAGACGGACTGCTAGTCACCTCCACGCTGTTCCAGCCAAAAGCAGGGATCCCAGCCACCTACGGCAACTATTTTGAACACATTGAACCGGTGGCCGAGATCCCTCTGCGGCGGGCGGGTGCAGTGGCGCAGACCTTTCAGGTGTACCTGGCTCGGCAAATGCGCCAGCCCTATCCCCGTCCCTACTCCCGCCGGCGCTAAGAGCTATAGCTTTGGACTTCATTTGCGGGGAACTCATGCAGACCATCATCATGACCGTGGGCACCTCTTTGCTCACCAACCCGGACAAAAACCTACAGCCGCCGCGGCCGTGGCTAGGGCAAAAGACCATTGGGGATCCAGAACGGGCCTTAGCCTGGATGAGAAAGACCGACCTGGAGCTGATCAGCGCCGAAACCAACACCTACTACCGGCTGGACCCCACCCCCCAGGATGCCTTGATTTTGCTTTACTCAGAAACTCCCGAAGGCCAAGAGTGCGCCCAGATTTTGAAGCTCTTTTTTGAGGAAGCCCTGGGCCAACAAGGGGTTTCCCTCTTGCCTCTCCCCGGCATCAACTACGAGCTGGAGGAATCCTCCCTAGAGCGGATGGCCGAGCTGTTGAAACAGTTGGCGGAGAGCGCTAAAGGGCTCGTCACCTTCGCCGCCACTGGGGGGTTCAAAGCCCAGGCCATGGTTATGGCCGTGGTGGGCAGCCAACTGGGTATCCCAGTCTGCTACATCCACGAGCAATACAAGTCTTTGGTGTATCTGCCCTATCTGCAACCGCAAGTCCAGCCTCGGATCCCGCGGGCGAGCTTGCCAGATTCTGGCCGCGATCGCGCCGAGGTCATCCAATTGCGAAGCGAGAGTAGCCACCACCGCCCTCGCAGCTGGGCCAAGGTGGAAAAGCTCCTGCGCGACCTTCCCTGGGTGGATCTGGTTCGCTACGACCCAAACGCCTACGCTGCCCCCAAAAACGGCGTCAAAGCCGCCAACCGCAAAACCGAAGATGGCCGCCACATTCTGTGGATCCATCTGCACGAGAGCCAGGACACCCATCTTGCCGTTCGGGTAGAGACCACCGGCTATACTCCCGAGCATCTAGAGCAGGCCGCTGCCGAGCTGCGGGAGCGCCTCGGTCGCCTCATTTAGCTTTTGCTCAACTGCTGGGCCACGAGTTGCACGATGGCCTGGGCCGCACCCGGTCTGCCCCCCAGCTGTTGCAATTCCCTCTGCATCTGCTGGCGTCGTTCGGGATCGGCCAACAGGGCCCGCACCTGTTCGGCTACCTGGGCTGGTCGCAAATGGCCTCGCAGCTCCGGCACCACCTCCCGTCCTGCCCAGATATTTGGCCAAGCCAGGTAACCCAACCACCGCAGGGCAATTGTGTTGATGAGGCGGGCTATCCAAGTGCCCAGGCCAGGCAAGCGGGCCAACAGGCCAGGGATCCCGTCCCAGGCGCGCATCGCCTCCAGCTTGTTGGTGGGGATCGCCACCACCATGGGCACCCCCAGATAGGCCAGTTCAGCGGTGTTGGCTCCAACTGTAGTCAGGCAGAGGTCGCAATTGGCTAGCACAGAATAGGCGGGGAAACGAGTCCACAGTTGTACCGTGGTGCCAAAGGGAGTGACGAAGTGGGATCCCAGGTTGGTTTGCTCCAGGGTGGCGGAGGTGCCGTAGATGACGGCCATATCGGGGTTGAGCCTGGGATGGGCGTAAGCCGCCAGCGACTGAGGGGTCTGGCCAGGAGCCACTGGGATCACGAAGCGGACGTTGGGCAACAACTGGCGCAACTCATCGGCCACCGCCAGCACCAGCGGCACTCCCAGGGAGAGCTTGGCTGGCTTGGAGCCGGGGAGCAGCCCCACCTGGTAGTGGGTGCGGTTGTGGTCGCCAAGACGTTGCCAGCCACGCGGCAGCAAGGCTTCGTCGGCAGAGGGGGGTTCCACCCTTTCCGGTGCCGTTTGCCCCGATTCCGGCTCCTCGATGGGATCGGGGAAGGGCTGGAGGAGGGTGGAAAAGCCTGCCGTCGCTTCAGGAGCAGCGCTAGAAGCCGGCGGGGGGAGAAAGCGGCTGCTGAGCCAGCCGGGAAGAGGTATCCCCGGCAAGGAGACAGCACTGGCCACTCCATCGGCCATCAGATCCCCGACCACCTGCATCTTGGCAGCCCAGCGGTGGCCCAAGAGGCCTCCCCCGTCGTAGCGGCGTTTGATCTCCTCCGTCCGCACCGCAAAAACGTCTACCCAGGGTCGCCAGCGGGGCCGACGCTCCGCATACACCACCAGGCGGTAGCGCAGACGGCGGGCAATCCAGAGCGCAAAAAACTGATCCCCTCCTAGAAACAGCACCACCCCCCGCTTGGCCCAGTCCCAGGCTTCTTCGGTCTGACCCGTGAGCAAAAAAGCTAGAAAAAAATCGGGATCCTGAACCCGATCGACCTGGATAAATTCCTCTGCTATCTTCACCTCTTGCCCAGAGGCGTGCGGACAAGGAGAGAGCACCAGGGAAAGACGCGCCTGGGGCAGTTGCTGGCGCAACTCTAGGACAACTGGCCGCACCCAGGTGAGCAGCTCGCCGGGGCCGTTGGAGAGGATGAGGATGTCGTAGGGAGGCTGGCCGCCGTTCACTGAGAGCCTCAGGGGGCAGAAACTTTGCCGCTATTGTAGGGGATCTCAACAGCTCCCAGCCCTTGCCCAGGGTTCAACTCCAAGGAGGGCCACCGTTTTTGTCCAACTGACTTTGCAACCACTCCTGGATATCCCGCAAACTTTCTGGGGAAACCTCGTGGCCCATTTCGTACTCCCGATAGGTCAAGCGCAGGGGCAGCAAGGCAAAGTAGTCGCGGATCTGGCGGCCGAAAGCCACAGGCAAAACGGTATCGGCGGTGCCGTGAACCACGAGGACACTCAGGTGTTGCATCCGGGCTGGCTCCACCGCCTCGGCTAGGATCTCCGGTGAAAGGCGACCGCTTATGGCCACTACGCCAGCCAGCTTCTCCGGCCGGGTTAGAGCCAGATATAGGCTCATGATCGCCCCCTGGCTAAACCCCAGCAAATAGACCCGGGCCGGATCCAGAGAAATGTCGGCCATCCCCTGGGGCAGAACCTGCTCCAGAAAGTGGCTGACAAGCTCCCGGCTGCGGCGGGCTTGCTCGGGATCCCCCACCAGCCCTTCCGGCGTCCAGGCCATTTCAAACCAGGCAAAGCCACCCGCTCCCCAGGGAAGCGGCGCCCTTAGGCTAATCACCGCTAGGCGGGGATCCAAGTAAGGGGCCAACTCGAGGAGATCCCCCTCATGGCTGCCGATCCCGTGCAGCATCACCAACACAGGAGCAGATCCCGGCCCGGCCTGGCGGGGCGGTTGAAAGCGGTAGACAAGGGGCAGAGGGGAAGACAACGCGATCCTCAAAAATTGAGACCAATACCGCCTAGGCCCAATCCCGAGGCTGGCGCAGCACTTCGTAGAGCTGGGCTTCCCAGCTATCGGGCGGCGGCTCGTAGCCGTATTCCCAGCGCACCAATGGCGGCAACGACATCAGGATCGACTCGGCACGACCTTGGGTCTGGAGACCAAAGACCGTGCCCCGGTCGTAGACGAGGTTAAACTCCACATAGCGCCCGCGCCGGTAGAGTTGGAACTGTCGCTCCCGTTCCCCCCATTCCATCCCCTGCCGCCGCTCCACAATCGGCACATAGGCAGGCAAGAACGCCTCGGCACAGGCTTGCACCAGCTCAAAGAGATGCTCCCAACTGCGGGATCCCACCCGCGCCTGGAGTGGCAGCGGCTCAGCCACAAGCTGTTCGGGATCCGCCTCTGCCTCACCCTCAGGGCGGTAGAGCAGCCCGGGCCGGTCGTCTTGATAGTCAAAGAAAATGCCGCCAACGCCGCGGGCCTCGCCCCGATGGGGCAAGAAGAAGTAGCGGTCGCACCAGATCTTGAAAGTTGGGTAGTAGACCGGATCCAGACGGTCGCAGGCCGCTTTGGCGGTGCGGTGAAAATGAGCCGCATCCTCCTCAAACAAGTAGTAGGGGGTGAGATCCATGCCGCCGCCAAACCACCAAACCGGCCCCGCCTCGAAATAGCGGTAGTTGAGGTGAACCGTCGGCACATAGGGGTTGCGGGGATGCAACACCATGGAGGTACCGGTGGCGTAAAAGGGATGCCCCGCTGCCTCGGGGCGATGTTTCAAAATCGAAGGGGGCAGCTGGGAGCCAAATACCTCGGAAAAATTGACCCCTCCTTGCTCGAACACGCCTCCTTGCTGGATGACCCGCGAGCGACCGCCCCCCCCTCCAGGGCGTTCCCAGCTGTCTTCCCGAAACTTGGCTTTGCCATCCAGAGCTTCCAGACGAGCACAGATCTCGTCCTGGAGATGCCGCATAAACTGGCCTACCCGTTGACGAGCATCCGTTGGTGGTGCTGTCGGGCTTGCGGTTAGCATCGTAGTCTTCCCAATCTCTCGAAATAAACGAACTAAGGCTTTTGCCTGCAGCAGACCTGAGTCTCAAGCCCCCAGGCGCGGAGAACCCTTTTGGCATCTAGGCCATCTCTAGATTTTAAGTGGGAACGACCTCGTGGGGGCGGAGCCTTGCCCACTTGTTCCGCTCCTCGCGAAAGCTCTGGCAGGCCACCACGTCCCACTCCATCTCAGTGCCGCCGTTGCGGATGTTGACGTTGATCTGGGGCCCTTGCGGCTCAAAATCTGGCGTCAGGGTGAGGTGGGGCTGTTGGTGCTGCGCTTCCACGGCGTGATAGGTGGTGCAGCGGTCCACGTAGTAGCAGTGAATACAAATGCACATGGCTGCTGACTACCAGAAAGCGTCTGCGATCTCGACAATAGCATCCTGTCTTCGGAGAGACGAAGGATCCGGCTTGCTCAGCCGATTCTTGAGACATTTCTTAGGAAAGAGAGGCGTCTCCCCTTCTCTCGTCTAAAATCTCAAGATACTCATATCCACCCGTGAGGCTAAGGCTTGGTTCCCGGTCAGGATCAAGCCAGCCAGGCTATCCCGAGGAATTGCCATGAACACCCACACCCGCTACCGCTTTATCTGTACCCTCTCCTTTGGGGATATCTACGGCCAGATCATTGTTTGGCTAATCGTGATTTTTGCTGGCCTGGGCGCCGCCCTCTCTCTGATGAATAGCCCTCTCTACGCCTTCCTCACCATCGCGTTGATCTTGGTCATCTCCCTGCCTTTTCTGCTCTTTGCCTTCGTGACAACATTGCTCAACCACATCGAGTTTGTGGCTGTTCCTCCTGAGGAAGAAGAGGAAGAGCGCGCTGTGGCAGCCAAGTCGCCAGTGGCTGTCAGGTAACAGCCAGTTGGATCCTCTCCTGCTGGCCCACGGATGCTAGGGGTTGGCCAGCCGCCTTGCTGGCCGGCGGGTCTTGGTTCTCAATGCTTGTTTAATTTTTGCTACAGTTTGTTGCAGCCAGCCCTCCAAGCCCTGGCCCCCAAGGTCTGTCTCGGTGCCGATGGGTGGGCCGACCAAAAGAAAAGGCGAGCCGGCGGGGTTTAGGTCGAGAGAGTGCTGCCAGGCAGTTTGGGAAAGCAGGTGTTTGGTGGTGACGAAGGCGATGGGAAATGACTTGGCCCAGCTCGACTACCGGCTGTGCCGGCTGGCGCGGCTGCTCCTGCCTGCTGCACTGGATTCTGGCGTCAGCGACTGGGATCCCCTAGGCTAGGTAACCTGTCTCCCGTTGCCTCCCCTATGCGGATCCCTTACTGGTGGCCACAGCTCGGTTTTCAGGTCTGGCTGATCTTTATCGGTCGGCTGATTTCCCAAACCGGAACCGGTTTTACTCTGTTCTACACTACCCTCTTTTTCGTCAATCAGGTAGGGCTGACGGCCACTCAGGTAGGTTTGGGTCTGGGCATGATGGCCTTTGCTGGCGTGCTTGGCCGCCTTCTCGGGGGATCCATGGCAGACGGAGCTTGGGGCCGCCGCTCCACTTTGATCCTCTCGCTGGCCATTTCCGCTCTGGGCTCCTTTGGCTTTGCCCTTTCCCATGGCTTCTGGAGCTTTGCCCTGGCCAACCTGGCGGCAGGGTTCGGGCAGGGCCTCTATTGGCCGCCGGTGGAGGCAGTGGTAGCGGATCTAACCACGCGCGAGCAGCGCAACGAAGCCTATGCCCTAAACCGCCTGGGGGATAACTTGGGCCTGAGCCTTGGCGCCGCCATGGCCAGCGTCCTGGTAGCTCTGACGAAGAACTACCGCCTCCTGTTTGTCATCGACGGCCTCACGTACTTGGCCTTTCTAGCCCTACTCTGGCTTTGCGTTCAGGAAACTCGAGTAGCTCAGCCGGCGGCAGAGCCTCTGTTGGCAGGCTGGAAAGTTGCCCTGCGGGATCGCCCCCTATGGGTGTTTGCCCTGGCCAACATTTTCTTCACCACCTACATTGCCCAACTCAGCAGCAGCTTGCCCCTTTACTTGCGCAAGGGAGCTGGGATCCCTGAGGTGCAGATTGGCCCGTTGTTTGCCCTGCACGGAGCCATCGTTGCCCTGCTGCAGATACCGGTGGCCCGCTGGCTGAACCGCCTCACCCGCATCCAAGGTTTACAGGGATCCGCCCTGATGTGGGGCCTGGGATTTGGGTTGGTTTGGCTCAGCGGCCCAGCAGCACAGTTGGGAGCGATGCCGGCTATAGGGATGGCGGCCTTGGCCTTGGCGGTGCTCTCCTTGGCCTTGGCGAGCTACAACCCCTCAGCTTCGGCGCTGGTGGCAGATTTGGCCCCAGAGCATCTGCGGGGGGTTTATCTATCGATCAACTCCCTCTGCTGGGCAGCAGGCTTTGCCGTTGGGCCGCTAATCGGGGGGGTGGCTCTGGATCTGCCACCTCCTTGGGCGGGTGGGCTGTGGCTCTTTTGGGTGGCCAGCGTCGGCCTGGTTTGGGGAATCCTTGGCTTTTTGGACAGCATCCTACCCTGCAGAGTCAATGCGGCAACGGTCTCTCCGCCGCCAGCGGCTGTTCCCCTGCACAACGCAGAGCCCTGAGGCTGGATCCCGGTCGGTTTGTTAAGCTGATGTTACCTTCAACCCTCGAAGCATGCGTCGCATTTGCATCCTTGGGGGCGGCTTTGGCGGGCTGTATACAGCCCTGGAGCTCATCCGCCGGCCTTGGCCGGAGCCGCCGCAGATTACCCTGGTGGATCGTCAGGAGCGCTTTGTTTTTGCTCCTTTGCTCTACGAGCTGCTCACCGGCGAGATGGAAGAGTGGGAGGTGGCCCCCCGTTTCCAGGATTTGCTGCCGGAAGGGGTAGCGTTTCGCCGCGGCGCGGTGCAGTCGGTTGACCTCCAAGACCGCTGCGTCTTCCTGGCAGAGGGGCAGACCTTGGAGTACGACGCCCTGGTGCTGGCGCTGGGAGGGGAAACTCCTCTGCAGGGTGTGCCGGGAGCAGCGGAGTTTGCCTTTCCCTTCCGCACCCTAGCCGATGCCCAACGGCTGCGGGCCCACTTGCAGGCCCTAGAAGCGCGGGATCCGGCTCAGGCCATTTACCTAGCTATTGTGGGGGCGGGGGCCAGCGGCGTAGAGCTAGCCTGCAAATTGGCCGACCGGCTGGGATCGCGCGGCCAGATCCGTCTTATTGAGGTGGGATCCCAGATTTTGCCGGGGTTTGCTCCCTCAAGCCGGAAGGCAGCCCAGGCGGCGCTGGCCCAACGGCGGGTGCAGGTGGAGCTGCAGACCAAGGTACTTGGGATCGAGGCTACGGGAGAAAACGGCGCTCCTCCCTTTCGTCTGCAGCGGCAGCGCCTGGCAACTCAGGAGATGGCTGTTGACTTGGTCGATGCTGTGCTTTGGACAGTCGGCACCCAACCAGCGGCGGCCATTGCTAACTTGGATTTGCCCAAAAACGAGCGGGGCCGCCTGCAGGTTCTGCCCACTCTCCAAACGCCCACCTTTCCCGAAGTATTTGCCCTGGGCGACGGAGCAGCGGTGGTGGATGCCACAGGACAGCCCGTACCTGCAACTGCCCAGGCAGCTTTCCAAGAAGCGGGCTACTGCGCTTGGAACCTGTGGGCTCTGCTCACCCAGGAGCGGCCGCTGCTGCCGTTTCGCTACTTTTCGCTGGGGGAGATGCTCAGCCTAGGGGCGGATACGGCAGTAGTCTCGGCCTTGGGCGGCCTTACCCTAACCGGCCCCCTGGGCTACCTAGCGCGGCGAGTTGCCTACCTCTTCCGCCTGCCCACTCTAGAGCACCAGCTCAGGGTGGGGTGGAGCTGGATGACCCGCCCGCTGTGGCAGGCGCTAGGATCCCTGGAGCTGACGGGAGCGCTCGTAGGCCGCCCGCACCGCCTGCATTAGGGCCCCTCGCACCCCTGCCTGTTCCAGGACTTGGAGGCCGGCAATGGTGGTGCCGCTGGGGCTAGTGACCTGGTCTTTGAGCAGGGCGGGGTGCAGCTGCTCCTGCTGCAGGAGGGCAGCAGTGCCTGCCAGGGTCTGCACCGCCAGTTGGGTGGCGATGGGGCGCGGTAGACCCACCCCTACGCCGCCGTCGATGAGCGCTTCCAGGATCACTGCCAAATACCCTGGCCCCGATCCTGACAGGGCGGTTACCGCATCCATCTGGCTCTCCGGCACCGTCACCACCTGGCCTACAGCCCGAAACAACCTTTCCACCAGATCCCTTTGCTGAGGCGTCACCCCTGGCCCGTAGCAGATAGCCGTGATCCCTGCCCCCACCAGTGCCGGTGTGTTGGGCATGGTGCGCACCACCTTTTGCCGGGGAAAAGCCTGCTGCAACTGCTGCAAAGGGATCCCGGCCATAATAGAAATGACCAACTCTGTGGCCGCCGGCTGCCCTATCTCTGCCACTACCTGCGGAAAGACCTGGGGCTTGACGGCCAAAAATAAAATCTCGGCCTCCCCCGCCTCCGAGGGATCGGCCAATAGACGAATGCCAAGCTCTTGCTGGAGAGCGGTGGCCCTGTCCTTATCGACCTCCCGCAGCGCCATCTGCTTTGGAGAATAAACCCCTGCCGCCACCCAACGGCGCAGCAGGGCAGATCCCATAGCTCCGCCCCCAATGACACTCAGCAGCGGTTGCTCCATCGCAGCTAGTGCTGGCCTACCGCCTGCAGGTGCTCATAGCCGCTGGGCCAGAGAGGGGTAGGGCTTTGCAAAGGGCGCTGCAGCGGCTGCATAACTTGGCTACTGGGGGTGGAGATGGTGACGGTGCTGGGGGTGAATAAAAAAATATTCTCCCCAATACGCTCCTGATGGCCGTCAATGGCGTAGGTGCCGCCGGCAACAAAGTCCACCGAACGCTGCGCCTCGGCGGGATCCATCAGGCTTAAGTTCATGATCACCGTTTTGCGCTCGCGCAGGTATTGGATAACCTGGGCCATTTCATCAAAGCTGCGCGGCTCCAGCACCACTACTTCATTGGTCGGCTGGCTGACGCCAGGCAATCCAATCACCTTGCTCCCCATACCACTCCCTCCTGAGCGCTCCCGAGGAGGCTGACTGCGCCGATGGCCACGCGACTCTTCCCGATGGACAGGCCCTTCGCCAGCTTCTACTGAGCGCTGCCGCCGTCCCCGCCAGGGGTGCTCTACCTCCTCCTCACTAGAGGTGGCCGATGCAGAACGGTGTCTTTCGTAGAGAAGTTGGTAGTCGTCCTGCCCCTCCATCTCCGATTCAGAGTACTCCTCCAGGTTATCCGCGGGATCATTTAAGCCCACAAAGTCCTTTACCCTGCTCCAGATTCCACTGACATTCATCCCTTGCATCCTCACTACCTACCCTACATCTACAGCAAGCTCGGCGTTTAGACCCGTGCTCTTGAGCAGAGGCCCAAGCTGGGAAACGTCCTTCATATTCTCTTTCAAGAGACTAAGGAGGCCTTTGGGCAAGAAGCTGCCAACGCCAGCCAAGTAACGCAGGTCTCCCCCTCTAAAGAGCCCTGCAGAGCAATCCTGGAGGGGCACAGCTTCAGAAAAATTTAATCACAACTCAAAGGCTTCATAAAGTTTGCATCTACCGACGCTCGGCATTGGCAAACAGAGCGCGTCCCAGCCGAATCAAGTTGGAGCCTGCCGCCACTGCCAGCAGGTAGTCGTCAGACATCCCCATCGAGAGGGTGCGTAGCTGCAGGCGCTCGTAGCCGCTTTGCCGAATGGACTCAGCAAGCTCAGCTAGTTTACGAAATAGTTCCAAGGCGGCCTCTGAGCTAAGGCCGAGCGGCAGAATGGTCATCAGGCCCACAATTTCCACCTGCAGCAGCTGGTTGAGCTGAGGCAGGCTCTGCAGCAGGTCGGGGACAAGCCAGCCGAATTTGTTGGGATCCGGTGCCAATTTCACTTGCAGGCAAAGCTTGGGGGTGAGGTGGAGCTCCCCCGCTTTTTGGTCAATCAGCTTGGCCAGGCGCAGGCTGTCGACGCTGTCAATCCAGGCAAATTGCTTGAGGGCTGGCTTTACTTTATTGGTCTGGAGGTGTCCAATCAGGTGCCAGACAATGTCGGTCAAATCCTGCAGCTGCGCCTGTTTGACGGCTGCCTCTTGCACCCGACTCTCCCCAAAGTGGCGGATTCCAGCTCGATAGGCGGCGCGGATGTGGTTGACGCTGTAGCCCTTGCTCACCGCCATGATCTCCACCTGCTCTGGGATCTGGGCTCGGACAGCCTGAATGCGGCTGTGGATGAGCTCCTCGTCAACTAGGGGCGGCGGCAAAGAAGGCGAGGACATGGCTGGGGGCATCTAGGAAGCTGGCAACACCGAGAGTCCAGTCCTTATTGTGTCTGGAGGCAAAACAGGAGGAGCTTAACCCAAAGCGGCGGCTAGGATCTGATAGGCCAGCTTGGCGACGGTAAAAGCGCTGCGGCGATCGGTTTCCCGCTCCCCGGTAACGGCCAGCTCCACCACGTCGGCGCCGACAATCTGCCGCTGCTGCCCCAGCGCTCGGATCAGCTCCACGGTTTCCCACCAGCTCAGCCCACCGGGCTCAGGGGTGCCGGTGGCCGGCACAACCGCGGGATCGAGGCCGTCTACATCCACCGTCAGGTAAACCTGGGCTCCCAGCGTGGCAATCACCTCCGGGATCCACTCCTGAGCTGGCTTGCTGTGCAGGCTGTGGGCAAAGAAGGTGTGCAGGCGGTACTTGCGGATGGCCTGGCGGTCTTCGGCGCAGATAGAACGGATCCCCACCTGGGTAAGGCGGCTGCCCACTTGCTCGACTACCCGAGCCATGGCCGAGGCGTGGGAGTAGCGGGATCCCTCGTAGCTATCTCTAAGGTCGCAGTGGGCGTCGATCTGCAGCACATGCAGCTCGGGGTAATGCACCAAGTGGGCGGCAATTAGGGGGCCAGTGATGGAGTGCTCGCCGCCAATGGAGAGCAAAAACCGCCCTGGCCTAACCCACTCGGCAGCGCGGCGCTGAATTTCGGCCATGGCCAGCTCGTGGGTATCCAGCCCCTCGAACTCTACCGGCGGCGCCGTCCAGTAGCGGGAGATCTCTTCGCGGCAGTCGGGGCGGAGGGCCGGCTGGCAGTCCCTCACCTCGTCGTAGATCTCCACGTAGGCCGAAGCCTCCAGGAGCGCTTGGGGGCCCTTGGCGGTGCCTTTTCCGTAGGAGGTGGTGGCCTCGTAGGGGACAGGCAAGAGAATGGCATGGGCTACCTCTGGATCCGACTCGGTCAGGCCCAGAAAAGGCAGGGGGGAGCGATACATAGCAAAAGTACAAGAAGGGATTCCTATTGTATTGAAGGGAAAGATCCCTTGTGAGATGGAGGCAAAACCCCTACACTGGTATTGCCGCGGCTAAACAGCGGCCCCTTGGCTTTCCCTCTCCATTCTGTCTCGTTGAATAAGCTGACCTGACACTTCTATGACCCCTGCCTCTCAAGCTGCTCTTTTTGACGCTCTTGCCCAGCGCCGTGCCCTCAAGATCATCAGCGGCCTGCAGAACTTTGACCTGGAGTCCGTGCTGAAAATTGCCCGTGCTGCCCAGCAGGGAGGGGCCACCTGGGTAGATATTGCTGCCAGTCCCGAGTTGGTGCAGGTGGTGCGGGCTCAAGTAGATCTGCCCATCTGCGTGTCGGCAGTGAATCCGCAGCAGTTGGCTGTTGCGGTGCAAGCAGGGGCTGACATGGCCGAAATTGGCAACTACGACAGCTTTTACCCCTCAGGCCGCGTCTTCTCCGCAGAAGAGGTTTTGGAGCTCACTCGCCAAACCCGCTCCCTCCTGCCGCGCACCCTTCTATCGGTAACCGTTCCCCACACGCTGCCTTTGGATCAGCAGGCGGAGCTGGCGGAGAAACTGGAAGACCTGGGGGCTGACTTCATCCAAACCGAGGGCAGCACCAGCGCTGAGCCGCGCCATAGCGGATCCCTGGGCCTCATGGAGAAGGCTGCCCCCACCCTAGCTGCCACCTATGAGATTAGCCGAGTAGTTTCCGTGCCGGTCATCTGCGCCTCCGGCCTCTCGACGGTAACGGTGCCCCTAGCCATCGCTGCTGGGGCCTCGGCGGTGGGGGTGGGCAAAGCTGTCAGCCGCCTCCAGGACGAGGTGGCCATGGTGGCCCAGGTGCGGGCGCTCAAGGAGGCTCTGGCTGGCGCGCGGGTGCCGGCGCTGGTTTGACATTGGCTGGGAAAGTCTTTTTCTTGGGGTGGCCATCGCCACCTCTTAATTTTGGGACAATCTAAGGGCAGGCTAGAAAGGCAGCTTCTGGAAGAGCTCGGCAAGCGGCAACTGGAAGCCAGGGATCACCTCTTCCCCCTCGAGGGTATCTGCGGACTTTAGCAGGCGATCTGGCTCGTGGGCAGAGCGATAGACCAACACGTAGCGCTGAGTTGGGCTGATGACCCAGACCAAGCGGGCACCGTTCTCGAAATAGTCGGCAATTTTCCCCTCGATTTCCTCTACGGTGTTGCTAGGAGATAGCACTTCAACGGCCAGATCCGGAGCCCCTTCCAAAAAGCCAGTGGGCAGCTCGGCCATCCCTTGTAAGCGTTCCCTGGCAAAGAAGGAAATATCGGGCGATCGCAGATTTCCACTCCTCATCCTGAAAGCGGTGCTGGAATCGAACAGGGCGCCTAGCTTCTTGGCCTTGACAACTGCAAAAAGAGCTGAACTTAGAGTGATAGTAAGATTTCCATGCAGTGCCCCTGCACTTCCCATGTCTACCAGTTTTCCATTGACAACCTCATAGCGGTGCCCATCTTTAGGCAGCGCCATGAGTTCCTCATCAGCCCAAATCTTTTTTTCCTGTTGGACTTCTTTTTTGGCTTCGGTTACTGCGGCCATCGAAAGACTCCTTGGGAGTGATCACTCTGGGCAACGATGTTGAATAGCCTTCCCCAGATGCCGATATGAATCTGGCCTGAAATGGCTCCGCCCTAAATTGCAAGCCCATGTTCTCAATCCTGGGGAGGAATACAGGCCGGTCAAAGCTTGACGAAATTGTAGGGAGCAGTGAAATTGTTGTAGCGGATGCGCAGCCGTCCCTGAAAAGCTTGATCCAGCTCCTCCACTTTTTGGGCAAAAGCCGGCTCATCTTCCCAGTTAATGAGAAAAGCGCTGTTGTAGGCCATGTTCTCGGTAAGCAGCTTTCCTTCCACACAATCGCTGGCAAGGGGAACAAGGGCAGCCGTGAAGGTGTGGGCAATATGCTGGCGTCGCTGCTCCAAAAGTTGCTCCAAAGCCCGTCCCATTTCCACGACGGCCTCCAGCCCCAGCGGAGTGCCAGCCAGCTCGTCGCGGCGGGCTTTCAGGGCGGGGTTTTCTTCTAACCCCAACTGGAGCTCTCGCTCGGGATCCCAGAAGACTTTTACCCCCACCTCCCGCTTGCCCTCTAGGCGCTGCAGCAAGGCCAAGAGCTCGGCCAGGCGTGGCTTGACCAGATCCTGCTCCACCTGAGCCCAACTGCTCACTACTAGGCCAAACTGCAGTGGCAGTAGGGTGCGATGGCCCTCATTCATGACGCTTTCCAAAACGGCCTCATGAGCCAGCAGGTTGGCCCGGCTAGCCAGGTAACGCTCCTGGCAGGTTTGGGAATAGAGGAAGGCCAGGGATCCGAGCACGTGAACCCGCACCGGCTGCTTGTCCAAGCCGACTACATTCAGGTGGCGCGGGCCAGGGGCAGCGACGATCCCGTAGAGGTAGAGGGCGCTAGCGGGGTTGGGACTTGCCGTTGCCATGGCTGCGAGCATCTCCAATGAGCCAGGTAAGGTTGGACTCCTCCGTGTCGATGGCATTGCCGTCTGAGGAAATGCAGTAGCGGCCCATCACCATCTGGTGGCGCAGGGTTACCCCTGCAGCAATTTGGGTGTAGTTGAAGATGAGGCTGGCATCCAGCGTACACCCCTCGTTTAAGACACAGCCGTAGCCAATGGCCGTGGGGCCGATGAGCTTTACCCCGTCTGCCAGGTAGGTGCTGGCCCCGATGTAGACTGGCGGCTCGATGTGGATGCGATCCCAGTTGGCACGGATGTTGATCCCTGTCCAGACGCCGGGCCGAATCTGGATCCCCGGTACCTTGACGCCCTTGATCTCCCCGCGCAGCACCTTTTGCACAGCCAGCCAGTAATCGTGGGTACGGCCAATGTCCACCCATTGGAAGTCAGCCTTGACGCCGTAGAAGGGAGCGCCGACTTTAACCAAAGTAGGGAAGAGATCGCCGCCAATGTCGTAGGGACGGCCAGGAGGAATATAGTCAAACACCTCTGGCTCAAAAACATAGATGCCCGTGTTGATGGTGTTGCTAAGGGCCTCTTCTCGCCTTGGCTTTTCCTGGAAAGCCGTAACCCGACCCGTTTCATCAGTAACCACCACCCCATAGCTGGAGACCTGGCTGGGATCCACCTCCCGCAGCACTACCGTGGCCAGCGCCCCCTTGGACTTGTGGAAATTGACCACCTCGGTCAGGTTGAGGTCAATCAAGGCATCGCCGCAGAGCACCACGAAGGTGCTGTCGAAAAAGCCGGAGAAATCCTGGATCTTGCGCATACCGCCAGCAGATCCCAGGGGCTCGGCCACCGGCTGGCCGTTCTCAAAATGGCCCTCGAAGGAAAAGCCAATGTGTACTCCCCACTGCTGGCCATCCCGGAAGTAGTCCTCAATTTGGTGGGCGAGGTGGCTAGTGTTGATCATGATCTGGTCAAAGCCATGTTCCCGCAGCAGCTCCACCAAAAACTCCATGACAGGCTTGTGCAAAATGGGAATCATCGGCTTCGGCATCATGTAGGTAATGGGCCGTACCCGCGTTCCCTTGCCGGCTGCCAGGATCATGGCTTTCATGCCTTTGTCCCTCCTCCGGGTTCCCGTGTTCTGACTTTACTACCCCAGGATTGGCTTTCTAGGTGAGAGGCGAGACTAGCCCTCTAGCTCCTATTCTCACAATGAGACGGCGCTCCAGCTCAAGGTTGTCAGCTCTGCCGAGCAGCCCCACCGTAGCCGCCCAGATCTTCAAAGTTAGTTGGGCAAAGGTCTACTGCTAGCTCAATCAAGAAAACACTTGGCTGCCCTGCCGCAAAAAAGGTTAACGCTGCAGAACCTTGAGACCTTGCCAGGCCAGGAACAGAAGGGATCTGAAAAACAAACCCCCCAAAAGGGGGATCTCAGCTTCTAGAGAGGCTACTGAGGGGCAGCGGCTAGAGCTTTAGAAGACTTCCTCTCTGGTTTCTCCGCTGCAACTTTTGCTAAGAGAGAACGCAAGCTGGGAAAAAGAAAGTGATTTTCTTCAACGTACTGGGCACCAAATAGTCCTTTCTCTGCCCAAAAGAAGCGGTCAACGGTATGTTCATTTCGTCGAACCAAGATAAGCGCTGGCGGCTGAATAGAGTTTTCCTGAATGTACCTTCGAGCCGCAGTAACAGACTTTTCTTCACCACTGTCTAGCTTATACTGAGGAACAAGATCTAAAATTTTGCGCCCTTCCAAGCGGCGGCGGCTCTTACGCTTTCTTTTCCTGACCAATGTAAGCCTCCCACAGAAGGATTACGAAACAGTCGCAAAGAATATATCAAGATTGCTTAAGAAAATCAATAGTCCTCGCCGTTTTTTGTCGTCATCTTTTGCAGAGGCAAAAAGCTTGCACTAAGAAGTCCTGCACAGCAACCTACCTCCATTACTGCCCAAGAGCCCTAAAATGCAAAGAACAACCCCAGCAGAGCAAATAGCCAAGCCCCACTATGGGCAACTCCCCAGCTTAGAAGGGGAGCAGCTGATTGTAGACCGGCAAACCTAGCTTCGCCGAAAGGAGTAATCCTTGGCGGATTTCCTCACGATTCTACAACCAATCCCCTACTTTATACAAGATACTAGATACAAGATACTAGTCCAGGTCTCCTGCCTTGCGCTAAACCCTTAGTGCAGAGACCAAACCTCCTGCTACCCTGTCTCCAGGCAGGACTGTGCCAGTAGGGTTTCGGGCTGTCTTTAGTTACTAAGGAATTTTGGCCATGAGGAAATTGACGTTTCTAGTGGGTTTGGGACTCGGCTTTGGTGCCCTGACCGTTTGGGCCCAGGGATCCAAGGGCTCTACCCCGATCCCCAGTCCTACTGCAACAGCTACCCCGGCTAGAGGAGCGGCTCCCAGCCCGCAGGTTTCTCCCTCTTTGACTGCAGCTCAGGTCACCGACGCGCAGGTGGAGCAGTTGGCGCGCATTTTGTTGGAGCTGGATCCTCTAATTCGCGAAGCTAGCGCCCAGCTGCGAGAAACCCAAAGCGAAGCTGAGTATGAGAAGATTATGCAGCGTACTGAGGCCCAGGCCAGCCGCATTGTCGAGAAGCAGGGGCTGACGGTGGCCAAATACCGTGAGCTGATGACCTTGGCCAACGAGGATCCCACCCTAAATCAGCGAGTGCGGGTGCGCCTGCAAGAGCTCCTCCAACAAAAAAGATCCTCAGCTTCCCCCCAAGCAGCTACACCAACCCCTACACCTTAAGCTGACATGACCCCTCCGCCTGAAAAGCCTAACTTGGGATCCCTGCGAGCTGCGTTGAACCTTGCCCTGTTTTTCTTTTTGTTGGCGCTGGTTTCCTACTTAAGCCTTAACTTCCTCCTGGCTTTGGTGAGCAAGCTCAGCTAGCAGACTCTCCAAGAGCCTTTTGTCTTGGGCACTGGGAAAGATACACTGGATTTACAAGGCTTAACACCTTTTCTCAGTGACTGTCCATGAGCCCCCCTTTTTGGTTTGCCAGTTCAGGGGGATCCGCCATGCCCTATCTGGAATCTCCCCCTAGGCTGACTTTGCCCCGCCAAGAGGCGGGCTGGAGGCGCTGGTTGCGCTACCTGTATTTGCGCCTGCTGCGGATGCAATCTTCTCCCGAAGAAATTGCCCGGGGCCTGGCGGCAGGGGTCTTTGCCGGTTGTTTTCCCATCTTCGGCTTCCAAACCCTAGCTGCCCTGCTGCTGGCAGTTCCCCTGCGGGGCAACAAGCTGGTAGCAGCTGCAGGAACCTGGGTGAGCAACCCTCTTACCTATGTGCCCATCTATGCGTTTAACTACCGGGTTGGGCAATGGCTACTGGGATCCACGACGGCCTTTGCCCCTGCGGAACTGGCGGCACCCCAAAACTGGATGCAGTGGGGCCTGGAGGTGTCGGGCACGCTTTTTGTTGGCTGCGCCTTTGTTGGGTTTTGGGGAGCTTTGGCCAGCTATTTTCTTGGGCTGTGGCTGGTACGCCGGATCCGCCAGCGGCGGAGAATCAGCCGATGGGGGCAGAGTCTGTGAGGGGCTAGAAGGCGGCCAATGCTAAGTCAGGCAGAGATCCCTGCCTGTCCCAGCCTAGGAATTGAGGGAGTGTTAGAGAAGGGAAGGGTTTGACGATGGAAGATATGCGGTCGCTGTTAACCAACCTGGGCCGCCGCTCTCAGCGCTGGAGGCAACAGTTGGGATCTGCCCTCCAGACAGGCATGAGCCAGCTTGCCCAAGCTGCACAGCCAATTGTATTGCTCTCGCCGCGGGAGCTGGAGAAGATGCGGCGGGCCTGCCGCCTGGCGGCGGATTTGCTCAAGCACCTGGAGCCGATGGTGCAGCCGGGAGTAACCACGCAAGAGCTCAACGACGAGGCCGAGCGCTGGACGCGGGCCCAGGGTGCTAGAAGCGCCCCACTGGGCTACCACGGCTTTCCCAAGTCCATCTGCACCAGTGTCAACCACGTTGTCTGCCACGGCATTCCTAGCCCCAAGCAAATCCTGCGCGAAGGGGACATTATTAATATCGACGTCACTCCCGTTTTGGATGGCTACCACGGCGATGCCTCCAAAACCTTCTTTGTGGGCAAGCCCTCCGAGCGAGCCCGGCGCCTGGTGGAGGTGGCCGAAGAATGCCTGCGGCGGGGCATTGCTGCGGTAAGACCCGGGGGCCGCGTGGGGGACATTGGAGCAGCCATCCAGGAGTACGCCGAGTCCCAGGGCTACAGCGTGGTGCGGGACTTTGTCGGCCACGGGGTGGGACGGCAGTTCCACACCGCCCCCCAGATCCCTCACTACGGCGAGCGAGGAAAGGGGGAAAAGCTCCGCCCGGGCATGGTGTTTACCATTGAGCCAATGATCAACGAGGGCACTTGGGAGGTGAGGGTGCTCTCCGACGGGTGGACAGTGGTGACGGCAGACGGCAAGCTTTCTGCCCAGTTTGAGCATACTGTTGCTGTCACTGAAACCGGCGTGGAGATCCTGACGTTGCCTTCCTCCAGTTAGGCTCCCTATGAGTGCGGATCCCCGCCTGCGCCTCTCCTCTGAGAATCTGGTGCTGCTATTGGCAGCAGCCGTGGGCCTGGGCACGGGTCTAGGGGTGGTTGGGTTTCGCTATTTGATTGGCTGGTGTCGCCATCTCTTCCAAGAGCTTCTGCTCGACAACCTTGCCAAGGCTGTCCAACCCTATGGCCTGGAGCAGTTGGGATTCTGGGTCCCGGCTTTGGCACCGCTCTTGGGAGGCCTCTTGATTGGCGTGCTGAAGGTGGACCTGCCTCTTCCCAACTTCAGCCTCTCCAGCTTGGTAAGCCCCAGCCGAGCCTTCCGCCCTCGGCCAAGCTGGATCCCTCTTAAGCTCGTGGCCGCTGCCATCTCCTTGGGGGCGGGAGCCTCTCTGGGTCCGGAGGCTCCTAGTGTGGAAAGCGGCGCCCTGCTGGGATCCCTGGTAGGGCAGAACCTCCGTCTTGCGCGGGAGCGGGTGCAGCTATTGATGGCTGCCGGGGCGGCAGCGGGCTTGGCGGCGGGGTTTAACGCACCGATTGCAGGGGTGTTCTTGGCTTTGGAGCTGGCCCTGGCCCGCTCTTTTACCACCTCTGCGGTCAGCGTGGTGGTCCTGGCGGCCGTGGTCTCCGCTCTAATTGCTCAAGTGGGGCTAGGGGCGCAGCCGGCCTTCCTGCTGCCAACCATTACGCAGCCGGCTTTTGTCTTGCCTGCCTACGAGCTTCACAGTCTGCTGGAGGTGCCGCTTTATTTGGGCTTGGGCTTTTTGGCCAGCTTGGTCTCCCTGGCCTTTAGCTATGCCCTGGAGGGGGGCAAGCAGCTATTTAGCCGCATGGCGGCCTGGCCAACCTGGAGCAAGCCTATTCTGGGCGGTGCCATCCTCGGCGGTGTTGGCCTCTGGATCCCGTTAGCGCTGGGGGTGGGCTACGAGACCATTGAGTCGATCTTGCAAGGGGTGCCCTTTTCCCTTGGCCAGTTGGGCTTGCTGTTGTTGGGCAAGGTATTCCTCAGCGCGGTGAGCTTGGGCAGCGGCTTTGTCGGGGGCACCTTTGCCCCGGCTCTGTTCCTGGGGGCGGTGTTGGGAGCAGGCTATGGCCAGGTGGTGGGAAGGGTTTTGCCTGCTTTTGCCCTCTCTCCCCCTGCCGCCTACGCCATGGTGGGCATGGGGGCGGTACTGGCAGCCAGCGTGCGGGCTCCCCTGACGGCAATTCTGCTGCTGTTTGAGATGACGCGGGACTACCACATTGCCCTGCCGGTGATGGCGGCGGTGGGCTTGAGCATTTGGCTAACGGAGCATTTGCACCCGCCAGTTGTTTACCCTTCCGCCCGCCGCAGGCAGGAGCCCAAGGGCCTAACAGTTCAAGAGGTCATGGTGCCTCCTTCTCTGCTGCTGCAACAGGATACGCCTCTGCGAGAGGCCCTGGAGCGTTTGCTGCAGCAAAAGTGCCACAGCGCTTTGGTGGTGGACAGGCAAGATCGGCTGCGGGGCATCCTCACCCTGGAAGACCTCGAGCGGGCCTTAGCCCATAGGGGAGCCGGGGAAGTGGCCGAACTGACGGTAGAGCAGGTCAGCCAGTCGCCTGTGCTCACCACTTTCCCCGACGAGGCGGTGGCGGTGGCTGCCGAGCCGATGTACGAGTACGATCTGCGCCAGTTGCCGGTAGTCTCGCGGGAGGATCCGGAGCATGTGGTTGGCCTCCTGGATCGGGAGCGGGTGTTGCTCTCCCAAGAGATTGAATCTGTGCGGCAAGTCCTCGAGCCGGAAGTTCCTGCCTCAGAGGGGAGCGAAAACGGGATCCCTTCTTCCCCTAGGCCGGCAGAGTAGGGATCAGCGCTGCCGCAGCAGGGCGGAGGGGCATTCGTGGTGCAGGGGGCAGCGACCGCAGTCGGGCAGGCGCGCCTTACAGAGGCGTTTGCCCAGCCGGATGAGGTTGACGTGTAGGGAATAAGCCTTGCCTGTCGGGATCCGCGGCAACAGTTGGGCAAAGGTGTCGTCGGGATGTCTGGCCCGCACCAAGCCAAGACGGTTGGCCACCCGATGCACATGGGTATCCACCGGGCAGAGATCCCGGCCCAGGCCAAACAACAGCACACAGGCGGCTGTCTTCAGTCCCACCCCCTTCAGGGAGAGGAGATAGGCCAGAGCGTCCGCGTCGTCGAGATCCCGCAAAAAGTCGAGGCTCAGGGATCCCTGGCGCTGGACAATGGCAGCCAGAATCTCCCGAATGCGGGCTGCTTTGAGTTGGGCCAGGCCGCCAGGACGGATCACCTGGGCCACCTCGGCCGGGTCGGCAGCCAAGACAGCTTCCCAGGAGGGAAAAGCGGCTTTGAGGGCGCGAAAGGCGCGGCTGCTGTTGTGGTCGGTGGTGTTTTGGGAGAGGATTGTGCCCACCAATTCGTCCAAGAGGTCGGGATAGAGAGGCAGGCCGTCGGGGCTGCAAGGACGTTGGGGGACGCCAAAGCACTGTTCCAGGCGCGCCAACAGCAATTCCACCGCGATGGTGTTGGGAGGACGAGGCTCCAGCCGGGCTGAGATGTCGACGGCTGCGGCAAAAGGGTCCCGATCCCATCTCGGCTGTACCACGGCTGGCCTCCTGGGGAAGTTAACGGGCGGAATCTCGGCAGATCTCCTGAATCAGGCCGGCAACTGCCTTGCTGGCAGGGGGGAGAGCTGTCGCCTTCAAGTTAGCGGCCATTTGGGCAACCACCTGGGGCTCAGCCAGCCAGCTCAGCGCCGTTTGCCGCAGCGAGTCCAAATTCTCTTCAGACTCTCGCAGGACCACTCCCCCACCTCGCTCCACAAAAGCTAGGGCGTTGTGATACTGATGGTCTTCGGCGGCAAACGGATAGGGGATCAAGATGGCGGGGGTGGCGGTGGCCCACAACTCTGCCAGGCTGAGGGCGCCAGCTCGGCTGATGGCAAAAGTGGCCCGCTGCAGCAGAGCGGCCACATCGGTGCGAAAAGGAAAAGCGCGGTAGCGGGGGTGGGAAGGGATCCCGACCTCACTGCCGCCGGTCAAATGCACAATCCAGGCCCCTGCCTCCAACCAGGCTGGGGCACAGGCGGCCACCAGGCGGTTCAGGCCCTGCGCTCCCTGGCTCCCCCCCATCACCACAATCAAAGGATCCCCCTCTGGAATGGGCAGATCTGCAGGCAAGGGCTGAGGCTGATAGAACTCTGGCCGCACCGGCGTGCCCACCACCCGGGTAGCTACTCCTGGCAAATGCTCCGCCGCTTCCGCCAGGCCCAAGGCTACCACCTGGCAAAACCTTCCCAGCCAGCGGGTTACCTTGCCCGGGATACGGTTAGACTCGTGCAGCAGCACCGGCACTCCCAGCGAGCGAGCTGCCAAGATGGCCGGGGCAGCGATGTAGCCACCGGTGGTCAACACAGCGTCAAATCGTCCCTCCCGGAGGATCTGCTGCACCTGCCGCGTTGCTCGGGCCAACTGGATTAGGGATCCCAGCTTCTGCAAAGGGGATCCCTGCCAGCCCCACATGGTGACCCGATGCAGCGGGTAGCACTCTGGCACCAGTTTCTCCTCCAGCCGCTGCGGCACTCCCAGCCATTCGATCTGCCAGGTGGGCAACTGCTCAGCAACAGCTAGGGCTGGAAAGATGTGACCTCCGGTGCCACTGGCCGCCACCAGCAGCCGCGGTGGGGAAGCGGGATCCCTGCTGGTTCTCTTCACCCTTGCCCTGGGATCAGGAGCTGCCGTAGCCGACGTAGCGCAGAAGCGTGCCTCGCTGCCCCAGGATAAACCCTCGGTCGGGGCCGAAAAACTCGATGCTGTAGAAATTGGCGGGAATGCTGCTCAACTTTTTGGCCTCCTCCCAGGTCTTGCCGCCATCAGGGCTGTGGATCAGCGTGCCGCCGCCCCCCACCACCCAGAGGTCGTGGTCGTTTTGGTAGGCTGCATCGAGATAGCCAAAGCTAAGGGCTCGCCCAGGTCGCAGAGGCTTAGACCATTTGCCAGAGGTAAAGTCGTCGGTAAAGGCAATCTCTGCCCCCTGATTCAGTTTCCAGGCACTGCCGTTGGGGCCAAAGCCCATGTTCTGGATACGGCGAGAGCTCTCCCGCAGATAGGGCTTCCAAGCTTGGGTTGCAGGCGTGTACAAAAAGTAGAAGCTGCCGCGCGAGGAAACGGCTAGGTACTCCCCTCCAGGACCGCGGGCAATGTTTTTGATTGCCCCAATCGGCTCTTCCACCTGGGCGTGCCAGGTCTGCCCCCCATCTTCTGTGCGGTAGATGGCTCCCACATTGGTTACCATTTCGGCAGCGCCAGGGCCGAGGGCGTGGATCAAGAGGGGCTCTCCTGGCAGTTGCTTGCTAAGGCGAATCAACGTCCAGTCCGCTCCCTCATTCAAGGTGTGCAGCAGGATCTTCGGCTGCCCCACTACCCACCCTTCTGCCCCGGCAAAGCTAATCGACCTCAAGTAAGCCTCGGGCTCTAGAGCCGACAACTGGCGCACTTGCCAGTGCAGACCGCCATCCTGGGACTCCAGCAGGGTCGCCTTGTCGCCCACCAGCCAGCCGTGGGAGGGGTTAGTGCCGGTGAAGGCAATATCCAGCAGGATGCTCTGGGTGGGCACCTCCACCTGTTCCCAGGGCACCACCTTCATCTCTGGCATTCCCGCTGCCATCAGCAGGAGCGAGAAGGCAGCCAACAGCACTAGCCTCAGGAGCTTCACCATTCTGTTACTCGACGAAATAAAAACTCATCAAAAACAGAAACCCCAGCGCCAACCCCAGGAAGATGAGGAGGTTTTTTTGCGCAGGGGTCATCACGTTAACCCCAAAACCGTAGCGCAGGTTTTCCTGAAAGCCGGAAGGCTTGCCCTTGGCGCCCACCGCTTGGAACAGGCGCTTATCGGCTCGGCACACCGGACATCTCCAGGTAGGGGGCAGCTCCTCAAAGGGCACGCCTGCCGGGATGCGATTGAGCTGATCCCCCTGGGTTGGCTCGTAGACATAGCCACAAGCGCGGCATTCGTACCGCTGCAGGCTCTGGGGATCGCCAAGCTGAGCCTCGGTTTCATCCTCCGGCAGCTCGATGAGCTTGGGTGCCTTGGTGGCTTTGGACGGGTCGACAAGAGGCGAGTGGGCGCCATTCATGGAGCGATTGAGGAAGGGTCTGCGTTGCTCGATCCTATTATGAGAGGATCTGTTACAAAAATCTACTTGCTTTCTCCGCAATGCTTTTGTACACGTCTAGCCCGCTTGGGAGCTGGCGTTGCCCCCCAACCGGTCAGGGGATCCTAGCCGGGGATCCCGTGCTACGTTTCGTGTTATGCCAGTGGTTGTTCCCCCATGACTCCGTCCCCTCGTCAACTTACTCTCAATCACCTGCTCATCGTCAAAGATCGCCAAGGGCCTAAAGCTTACTGGCTAACAGCTGAGCTCTATTCCCTGGGGCGGGATCCAAGCAACAGCATTCGCATCGACTCCCAGTACGTCTCCCGCCACCACGCCCTTTTGGTGAAGACTGAATCTCCCACCTCTCCCGACGGGTTTACCTACCAAATCATCGATGGAGACATCCACGGCAACCCCAGCACCAACGGCCTCTACGTTCGGGGGGAGCGGGTAGAGTTTCGAGAGCTCGAAGATGGAGACGAAATCCAGTTTGGCAGCGACGCCACCGCCACCTATTTGCGGCAGGCTTGCGATCTGGACAGGATTCTCTCCACCTTTGAAAATACCCAGATCGTCGGCCTGTGAGATGGAACGCCTGGCAGGGCAGCAACCTCCCAATGGGTAAGTAGGGGGGCGCAAGAACCCCTTGCCCGGCGTCGTTCTGGGGTACGTTAGCATCGTGGTATCCGTCGGCTTGAGGCTGCTGGCTTTCAGGGTTTATGCCGCCCATCACCAAGATCCTGATTGCCAACCGGGGCGAGATTGCTCTGCGCATTATCCGCACCTGTCAGGAAATGGGGATCCGCACAGTGGCTGTCTACTCCACTGCGGATCAGAACTCGCTTCATGTCCAACTGGCGGATGAGGCAGTCTGTGTCGGGGAAGCCCCTGTGGCCAAAAGTTACCTCAACATCCCCAACATCATCTCGGCAGCCCTTACCCGCGGGGCCAATGCCATTCACCCGGGCTACGGCTTCTTGGCGGAGAATGCCAAGTTTGCCGAGATGTGTGCCGACCACAACCTAATTTTCATTGGCCCTTCCCCAGAGGCCATGCGCAAGATGGGTGACAAGGCTACCGCGCGGGAGACCATGCAAGCGGTGGGGGTGCCGACTGTGCCGGGCAGCCGCGGGTTGATCACCTCTGAAGAGGAGGCGCTGCGGCTAGCGGAGAAAATCGGCTACCCCGTGATCCTCAAAGCCACGGCCGGCGGTGGGGGGCGGGGTATGCGGGTGGCCCGAGATCCCCAAGAATTGCGGAAGATGATGCGCACCGCCCAGGGGGAGGCGCAGGCTGCCTTTGGCAATGGGGGCATCTATTTGGAGAAATACCTCGAGCGCCCCCGCCACGTGGAGTTTCAGATTTTGGCTGACAGCCATGGCAATGTGGTGCACCTCTACGAGCGGGATTGTTCTATCCAGCGGCGGCACCAAAAGCTGTTGGAGGAGGCCCCTAGCCCTGCTCTAACCCCGAGCTTGCGTGCTCGCATGGGGGCCGCGGCTGTGAAAGCAGCCAAGGCGGTGAACTACGTGGGGGCGGGCACAGTGGAGTTTTTGCTAGACAAAAACGGCCAGTTCTACTTCATCGAGATGAACACCCGCATCCAGGTAGAGCACCCCGTAACCGAGATGGTGACGGGACTAGATCTCATTGCCGAGCAAATTCGCATTGCCCAAGGTCAGCCCCTCACCTTTCGCCAGAAGGATGTGCAACTGCGAGGCCATGCCATTGAGTGCCGCATCAATGCCGAGGATCCCAAGCAACAGTTTCGCCCTTGCACGGGCACCATCACTGCCTACTTGCCCCCCGGTGGGCCAGGGGTGCGCATGGACTCCCACATCTACACCGACTACACCATTCCCCCTTACTACGACTCGCTATTGGGCAAGTTGATTGTCTGGGGGCCCAACCGGTCAGCGGCCATCCGCCGCATGCAGCGGGCTTTGGGAGAGTGCGCCATCACGGGCGTGCCCACCACGATCCCTTTTCACCAGCAGATCCTGCGCCACGAGGCTTTTTTGCGGGGTGAGGTGCATACGGATTTCATTGCCCAACACCTGCTAGGCAGCCAGTCTGAACGATAGACTGGGGCAGACAGCTAAACCCTAGCCACCACCACCCGCTGCGGCTGATCCTGGTACTTGCCTTGGCGGTCGGCATAGGTAATTTGACAGGGATCCCCCTCAAAAAACAGCAGCTGCACCACTCCTTCGTTGGCATACACCCGGCAGTCAGCGCTAGAGGCGTTGGAAAACTCTAGCGTCAGGTAGCCGCGCCACCCCGCTTCCGCTGGAGTCAGGTTGGCAATTAGCCCCACCCGGGCGTAGGAAGACTTGCCGATGCAGAGGACAGTGATGTTGTCGGGCACCTGCAGCCGCTCGAGAGACACCCCCAACCCGTAGGAATGGGCAGGGATGATGAAGTAGTCCCCCATCTCGTCGTGGTGAAGCTCCACCGGTTCGAGGTTCTTGGGGTTAAACCGCTTGGGATCTACCACAGTACCGGGCACATGGCGAAAGATCTTAAACTCCACGGGGGAAAGACGAATGTCGTAGCCATAGGAGGAAAGCCCATAGCTCAATACAGGCCGCATTTGTCCATTCCACTCCACGGCCCGCACCAATTCGGGGCAAAACGGCTCAATCATCCCCCGCTGCGCTTGCTCACGGATCCAGCGGTCGCTCTTTAGCATGGCTAGATGACGGCAAGACCAGAAGGTGCTAGGGACTGCTGACTCGCGAGGGATCCCGGCGCCTGCCCAGAGCCCGCGAGGACTCCTGCCGGGGGCGTAGCTGGGTGATGAGATCAGCGCGTTCTAGAAGGGAAGCCGGCATTTCGGGCCCGGTGATGATCATATCCATCCAGACTGGCCGCTGATCGACCAAATCCAGCACCTGTTCTTCCGGGATCAAGCCCAGCTTGATGGCCAAGCTCAGCTCATCCAGCACCACCAAGCCATACCGGCCACTCCTAACGGCCTCCTGGGTAAATTGCCACAACTCGTCTAGAGCTACGCGCTCCTCTGGCTCCAGATGCGGCGTATCAATGCAGCGGTGTAGACGGCAGCGAACCCACTCCAGGGAACTGCCCAGCAAAACCCGGTTCTCCGGCCCTTGCTTAATCCCGCCTTTGAGGAATTGCACAATCAACACCCGCGTTCCCTGACCAGCCAAGCGCAGGGCCTGGACCATCACAGGAGTGAACATGCCCCGGCCGGGCTGGGTGTAGAGCTGCAGCGATCCCTGGGGGATGAGGTGGGCGGGAAAGGCTCCATACCCTTGGAGAAAAGACTCGCCCCCAGTAGAGCTGGCTTGGGCGGCAGGCTGTTTGACGGGGGCAACAGAAACAGCGTCCTTGGGGGAAGGCATAGGGCTAAGGGAGGCAGTGCGAACCACCGTTTTATCTTGGGAGTGGGCTAAAGGACAAGACCCTACAGCGGCGGAACTACGGGTTAGAAGCGCCATTCATAACCCGCACCAAAGCTCCGCTACCCCTTGCCGAGGTAGCAACGGCCGCTAGGCTGCAGAGCCTAGAAGTGGACCAAGTGTCGGCTACAGATTCCATGAAACACCCCCTACAGCTCTCCTTGGACGTTCTCCCCAGCTCTAGAGGATAGAGATTTTTTCACGGCTTGTAGCGGCTAGGTTTCTACTCGCTGGGGGGCTACACAGGGCCAGATATACCACGAGCCTGTGGGGGACGCCATGCCCTAATCCCCCTCGCGGCAGCGGCGCAGAGCACTTGCTATGAATGCCGGGGCTTGCGCTGCCTTTTTTTCTGGTCGGGAGCCGGGACTAGCAGCAGCCTCTTTCCCAAGCTCGGCCAGATAAGAGGGGGATCCTGCCGTCCTGGGTATAAAGGGAGCAGAGCAGGTGACAGGGTATGGCGGGCTCCCTTTCCCAAGAGCTGGCTGCGCAACTGCAGGACAATGGCCGCGACCCAGGTGCTTCCATTCTGGTTTGTGGCTACAACGATTTAGCGGAGTTGACGCTCGAGATTCTGGAAGAGTTTGGACAGCGGGCAGTGGTGGTGGCTCCCTGCCTGCCGCCTTCTCGGAAAGGGGAATGGCAATACCTAGAGGGGGATCCCCAGCAGGCGGAGGTGTTGCGCCGGGCTGGGATTGAGCGGATCAAGGTGGCGCTGCTTTTGGAGGACAATGACCAAGCCAACTTCGAGCTGGCCCTCTTGATTCGAGATCTCAACCCGCAGGCGCGCATTGTCTCTCGTCTGTTTAACACTGGCCTTGCCCGCTACCTGGACTCGATTTTGCCGCAGCATTTTTCCCTGTCGGTTGCGGGCTTGGCGGCTCCGGCCTTTGCCCTCAAGGCTGTCTCGGACGAATTTGTCGGCTACTTCGAGCTGCCTCAGCTGGAGGCGCAGCCGGCCACGCTGCCGCCGGAGCTAGCGGATCCGCTTTATTTTGGCGCCCCCCAAGAGACCACCCTCTGGAACGTGGTGGAGCTGACCATTGGCTACAACTCCCGTCTGCTGCACATGCCCCTCTCGGAACTGGAGGAGACCTTCCGGGCGCGGGTGCTGTTTCACTACCCGGTGGACGGGCTGTCCAACTTTTCCGAGTCTCGGATTTTTGATGACTTCGACCACGAAGCAAAGCTGCTGGAAGGGGATCGCATTTTGGTTATCTGTGACCCCCGGGCCTACCTGCAACTGTTGGAGCGCAACGGAAGGCGCGGCTCTTCGCGGGCGCAACGCTGGGCCAGTGGACAGGTGCAAGACAAACGACAACGACGGCGCGGCAAGTCGTTCAGCCGGCTCCTATCTTGGCTGCGCAGAAGCCTGCAAGGACTGCTGCAGGTCAAGCCCATCGTGCGCACCCTCGCCTTCACCTTGGGGGCCATGTTGGTGATAGGGGTGATCAATTTCAGGGTGATCGGCAAGCCGGTCTTCGACGCTCTGTTGCTAACCATCGTGGTGTTGACGGGGGGGTATGGCGACATCGAGGCTTTTCAGCAGGCGGAGACCCCCCTAGGAGTGAAGGTAGTGGCGGTGGTCATGACCTTGGTGGGGGCTGCTCTGGTGGGGTTGATCTATGGGTTGGTGACCGACAAGTTGGTAAGCAGCCGCTTCGGCTTGGGCCGAGCTGCCCATATGCCCAAAGGGGATCATGGGGTGATCGCGGGGTTGGGACGGCTGAGCTACTTGGTGCTGCAGTTGCTGCGGCAGATGGGCTATGAGGTGGTGGCGGTGGAGCCCGACGCCGACAATCCCCTGCTGGGGGCGGCAGAACGGGAGGGGGCGGTGGTGATCCGGGGCAACTACGCTCTAGCAAGCACCCTGCAACAGGCCCGCATCCAAAGCAGCCGCTGCCTGATCTGCACGACTCCTGACGATCTCACCAACCTCGAGACTGCCCTAACTGCCCACAGCCTACACCCCGGCATCCGCACCATTTTGCGGATTACTGATGCCGAGGTGGCGGCGCGAATGCAGCGGCATCTGCAGGCCCTGGGGATCAGCTACAGCCCCACCGCCCTGGGGGCGCGCGCTTTTGCTACTGCAGCGCTGGCGGGAGCCGTTTACGGCACCTTGACTTGGGAGGGGGAAACGCGGCTGGAGGTCTCGGCCCATGACCCTTACCTGGGGCTATCCTTGCGACAACTGGCCCAGGATTACGACCTGGCGATCCTGCTGCATCACTCCCGACCGGACCGGCCCTGTGTTTTTCCCAAGATCTGGCAGAAAGAGGGGGAGACTGTGTTGAAACGGGGGGATCGCTTGTACGTGATGGGGACGGTGGGATCCCTGATTCGCCTGGCCCAGGGGCGGCCTCTGCCGCCGGAGCTCTATCAAGTGCGGCTCCTGGAATATCGCAACCCCTACTTTGAAGACGAGATTCTCTCCACCTTGGCGTTTTATGCGCGGCTGCCCAAAACGGCGCTGAGGCCACTGTTGCGCTGTCTGCCGGCGGTAGTGAGTCCCCCTCTCCCCCGCGACAAGGCCATTCAGTTGGCCCGCCAGCTTCGCAAAATGAGCACCGAGGTGCAGGTCTTTGCCCACGTGCAGGCCAGCGAGCGGATCCCAAGGTATCGAGGCCGGCTGCATGGCTGAGCCTCAAGGTCAGGGGCATAGAAAAAGTATCGGCTAGAGGTCGGAGGAAGCGGTGGGGAAGTTGGCGATGCCCGTTTCCAGGTCGTCAAAACAGGTCAAGACCTTTTCCATTGAGGTCAGGCGGAGGACAAGGGCGACGCTTTCGGGAACGCAACAGAGGCCGAGATGGCCACCAGCAGCCCGGCACTTGCGCAAGGCTGAGATCAGCACCCCCAGGCCGGAGCTATCCATAAAAGTAACCGCTGACATGTCGATCAACAGGTTGGTGTAGCCAAAATCCAAAACCTGCTGCAGCAACTGCCGGGCTTCGGAAGCGGCCTTGGCATCAAAACGACCCTCCAGGGGCACAATGGCTAGCTTTTGCCCTTGCGGGGTTTCAGCGGTACGGATGCGCAGCTTAAAATTCATCGAAATTCATCGTTTCCCGTCAAAACCTCATGCCCCACCTTAGCACCCTCGGTTGCAGAAAATCCCGCGAAAACTCCGCTATATAGCTTACGCCAGAAACTTCTTTTGCAGCCAAAAGGGAAGACGGGAGCTAGCTAGATCTGGCTTCCCCAGTCATCCACCTCTCCAATGGGACTTTATTCAGACTTTGGCCGGATCGAGGGCGTAAGTCGAATCGAACGCGGGAAGGGACCTGGGCAAGCGAGGGCGGTGCATAGCCAGCAACTGGGCCAAGCGCTTGCGCAGCTCGGTCCGCGGCACAATTGCGTCGATAAGCCCATGAGACAGCAGGTATTCGGCAGTCTGGAAGCCCTCTGGGAGCTTGCCCTTGCCGATGGTTTGCTCGATAACATTGGGCCCAGCAAACCCCACCTGGGCACCCGGCTCAGCTAGGATCAAATCCCCCAACATGGCAAAGCTGGCTGTTACCCCCCCGTAGGTGGGATGGGTAAGTACCGAAATAAACAACTGCCCAGCTTCGCGGTGCCTCTGCAGGGCGGCTGCTGTCTTGGCCATCTGCATGAGGCTGAGGATCCCTTCCTGCATGCGGGCTCCCCCCGAGGCCGAGAAAATGATCAGGGGCAGGTGATCGCAGGTGGCCCGTTCGGTAAGACGGGTGATCTTCTCGCCGACTACCGAGCCCATGCTGCCGCCCATAAAGCGGAAATCCATGACCCCAATGGCCACCCTCCTGCCTTCCAAAGTGCCCAACCCAGTCAGGACGGCATCCTTGAGCTGGGTGCGCTCTTGGTAAGAGGCCAAACGCTCGCTGTAAGGCTTTTGGTCAAAAAAGTGCAGCGGATCGGTAGGCGCCAGGTGGTCGTCGAGGGGCTGCCAGGAGCCGGGATCCAAAAGCTGTTGCAGCCGCTCTGGGGCGGTAATGCGATAGTGGTAGCCGCAGCTCGGGCAAACCTGCCAGTTCTGCTGCAGATCCTTGGTGTAGGTGAGGGCGTCGCAAGCTGGACACTTCTGCCAGAGGCCGTCGGCAATCTCCCGCACTTGCCGCTCTTTGTCAAAGGGGCTACTGCCAGTTAAGTTAAGGGAAGTCTGCTTGCGCCGCTCGGCAAACCAATCCAGTAGAGACATGGTTCCTCCCCTGGCTGAGGATAGCAAGTGCTGAGATCCTCAGGCCCTGCTGGTAGGCCTTGAAATCTATCTTAACGTCTTCAAGCCCTCAGGCAATCGCCAAACTGGATAGAGACCATGACTCCAGAGACCCAGTGGCAGGTACTGACCACAGGGGATGGTTCCCTGACTTTTTTCTCTCAGGAGTTCGGGCAGGCTTTCCACAACGTCAGCGGCGCTGCCCAGGAGGCGCTGGAGAAGTTCGTCCGCCCTTGCCGGCTGGATCGGCTGCCCCTGGAGCGGGACCCCAAGGAGCCCATCTGCCTTTTGGATATCTGCTTTGGCCTTGGCTACAACTCCGGCCTCGCCTTGGAGACCATTTGGCAGGTGCGGCCCGACTGCCGCGTGGAAGTCATTGGCCTAGAGCGATCCCCAGAGGTGCCCCGCCAGGCCTGGCAGGTGGGGGTGGGATCCACTTGGAGCTTTAGCCAGGAGTGGCAACACTTTATCGAGAAGGGATCCTGGCAATCACCCCGCTGGCGCGGAACTCTGCTGTGGGGAGATGCCCGCCAAACCCTATTCCAGGTGCCGCGGGGATGGGCGGACGCGGTGTTTTTGGATCCCTTTTCTCCTGCCGTTTGCCCGGAGTTGTGGACGGTGGACTTCTTGCGGGCGGTGGCTGAGCGAATGCGCCCCAGCGGCATCTTGGCCACCTATTCCTGTGCAGCGGCAGTGCGGGCAGCTCTCCTGGAGGCGGGGCTGTTTATCGGCTCTACGCCCCCGCTGGGCCGCCCCTGGCCGGGCACGGTGGCCTCACCTCAGCCAGACTACCTACCGCCTCTCTCGCCTATGGAGTGGGAGCACCTGAAAACCCGCGCCGCTGTGCCCTACCGGGATCCCACCTTGAGGGGAGACAGAGCCCAAATCCGGCTGCAGCGCCAGCGAGAACAGCAAACTTCACCCCTTGAGCCCACTTCTGCCTGGAAACGCCGCTGGCTTGGCCAAACCTAATTCAGGAGGAAAGAGGCGGGAGTCTACTGCCTCGCTTCCTAATCTTGTCTTGATGAAGTAAAGTTACGATGAAGAGAGCGATTTCCTGAGGTAGCCGTGGCTTCCTCCCCCGCTGGCGGTACATTGGTTGGTCTTTGGGCCAATCAGCACCGGGTCATCCTGCAGGCCTTTCTGAACCTGTCCCGAGCTTCTCAGTTGGATCTGGAGCAGCAGCGCCTCTTTGTCCAAAGGTTGCGGCAGCGCCTCTCCCGCCACATTCAATTGGAGCGCCACGCCCTCTACCCCCTGCTTAGGGCGGCTCTAGGGGCGGATCCCGACCGCCTCAGCCAGCTCGATGGGTTGGAGCAGCAGATGCGGGATCAGATCCCGGAGTTGACTTGCTTTTTGCACCAGGCGGAGCGTGACCCGCAGCGGTTGGATCTGGGGGCAGCCCTGCATCTGTACCAGCAATTGCGGGCTCAGTTTATGCAGGAGGAGAAAGTTGTACAGCCGCTCTTTGCCCAACATGTTTCTCTCGAGGCGGAAGAGCAGCAACTGCGCCTGTTCCGCAAACGGCTGCAGGCTAGCACTACCTTCCAAAGTTCCGCCAACAGCCGTCGCACCAAAATGGAGGAGTGGGAGCGACAAGCGGTAACCCGCCCTGTCTTGTCCCCTGAACGCTGCTAGCCCTCCCAAGACGCAGCGCTGGCCGCTACTCTCTAGCCGACGAGGGCTGCTTCAGTCTTTATCTTGCAGTTGTTGCCGGCTGGGGAGGATTTCTGACCCAGGCAGATTCCTAGGGCCTAAACCCATGTCAGCCTGGAATCCAAAGCTGGCCCGAAGGCAGTGCCATGGAGTTTATCCCGGTGAAGACTGAGGCGAAAACGTTAAAGCAAGATTAATCCCAAGGTGTTTGTAGCAAACAATGCTTTTAGAAAAGGATCGATAAAATAGAGGCAATGCCCCACCTGGAGCCCCCACCATGGATTACTCTCCTTCTCTGGCCCAGCGCTATATGAAACTATGCGAGGCCTACCTTTCCCTTAACGAAGCTTTCGACAAACTGGATCAATCCCACAGCCGCCTGCAGGAGAGCTTCAGGAAACTTCTTGGCACGGCCCAGAAGGCTTTGGTTAAACTGCCCATCTTACAACAGCACATCGAACAGTTACAGCAGTGTGTCGAACAAAGGGATCGCTTGGTCCGTTCCCTGCGAGAAGAACTTCGGGAGAGAGAAGCTCGGCTGGGCGAGCTGATTGCCAACTATGACCAAGTCTGTCACGAGCTGGAGTCCACCAAAGCAGATCTGTTGAGCGCTCAGGCGTTGATTGAAAAACTGGAAGCAGAGAATGCCCAACTTTTGCAACAGTTGAGTCGCCTCACCAGTTTGGAGGAGGAATTGGCCAGCTTGACAGAACGGCTGAACCAAGCAGAGGCAGCCCGCCAAGCGTTGGAGGCCCGCAACCGTGAGCTGGAAGCAGCCCTGGGAGAGCGAGATCGGCAAGTGGATAGCCTGCAAGCGCGGCTGGCGCAATTGGAGCGAGAGAACGCCTCGCTGAAGGCGCAACTGTCGCAGGTGGCTGACCTGCTTACCGAGGACTCGATCAATCTCCTGCAAGAAACCGAGAATGCCGTCAAGGCCGATGAGGAGGTGCTGCCCCTGGTGCTGGCCTCGCTGCCAGAGACTGAGCGCCTTATGCAAGAGGCCGAGCAACTCCTCTCCTCTTGCTCAGAGCTGGTCCAAGTGAAACCACAAGCGGCTTGATCTGAGGGTTAGCCTTCCAGCCAGGGCTGACAACTGCACACCAGGTGACGATCCCCGTAGGCGTTGTCAATGCGGCTGACGCTGGGCCAGAACTTGCGCTCCTTGACCCACGGGAGGGGATAGGCGGCTAGGGAGCGAGGGTAGGGGCGATCCCAGTGGTCGGCGGCCACTACCTCGGCGGTGTGGGGGGCAAGTTTAAGGGGATTGCGCACGGGATCCATCTCGCCCCGCTCGATGGCAGCAATCTCCTGGCGAATGGCGATCATTGCCTCACAGAAGCGATCCAGCTCTTCTAGGGATTCGCTCTCGGTGGGCTCCACCATCATTGTCCCCGGCACCGGC